>CAMJXZ010000298.1 GCA_946409855.1 uncultured Clostridia bacterium
GGCCAGCGTGGCGTACTTGGAGCCACCGATAAAATACGGGACGCCGAAGGGAAAGCGCGGCTGAATATCGGCGCCGGTCAGCAGGTTGTACCGCGCCACAAACGGATTGCCCTCCTCCAGCAAGGAAAAGGCGGCGTCCAGATACGGCGAGCGCTCGATGGAGCCGGCGTTGCGGATGGTGATCCTTTCGATGATGGAAAACTCATCCGCCGGGCCGGGCATCCGCACGGGATTGTCCCTGCCGATGGTATCCGCCCGGGCGCCGGAACAAAGCCCCGCGGCGAGCAGCGCCGCCGCCAGCGCGGCGGAAAACACCCGCCGGATGAAAAACCTTCCTGCGTTCATAGCCAACAGCATTCCTTATTCTTTCGGCCGGATCACGTACGGGTCGTCCTTGGTGCCGGAGCCGCCGGCAATGTCATAGCTGCCGTTCTTCAGGTAAACGGCGGGGCGGACGCCCTCGTTGTCCCGGCCGGACTCGATGTGGCCCAGCACGGCGGTGGCCTTGGTGCAGCGGCCGTGCCGCTTGTCGGTGGTGGACTGGTTCCTGACCCAGTAAGGGCTGTGGCTGCCGTACCGTTTGAGATACACGAACAGGCCGTTGGCGATGGCGTACTCCGTACCCCAGGCCCTCAGCCCGTCCGACTGGGAGAGCTTGGTCTTTTCCCCCATGCCGATGTCCTTGTTTTTGAGATCTGCGGTGTCCAGCAGGAACACTTTCCCGTAGGTTTCGCAGGGCAGCAGGAGCGACAGCTCTTCCTCGGTAAACGCCTGCTCCGTGAATTCCCCGTTCAGATAGGCGCTCAGCTCGGTCTGGCCGAAATCGGCGCCGATCATCGAGTACTCCTTGAGGGAGGAATGCATCTCCCTGGCAAAGAGGATGTATTCGCTGCACAGATAGGCTTTTTCATCGTCCACGGTGAGCACGCGCCACAGGATGGGCAGCACGCCGCCGTCCTTGGTCTGCGGATACTGGCCCAGGGTGACATACACATAGCCGTCCGCCCGGTTATACCCGCGCAGGGCATTTTCCTCGGCGCCCGCGGCGGCCGCCGTCAGCAGCAGCACCGCGCACAAAAAAGCGCAAAACCGTTTCATTCCGTCTTCACCTCATTCTTTTACCGGCCGGAAGGGCAGGCTTCAGGCTCCCTCCGGGAGATTGAACAGCACGTATTCCGGCTGGCAGACGACATCCTCCGCCGTGACCCGGAGCAGGGGCAGAGGAACCGGCATTGGGCGGCCGGCAGCTTCAAAGAACGCTTCCGGCCCGGAGATCGGCCAGCTTTCGTTATACCTGGTCCGGTAGTGCATCGGCAGCACCATCCGGGGCGACAGGCGACGGACGAGTTCTGCGGCGGTTTTCCCGTCGATGGTAAAAAAGCCGCCAACCGGGATCATCAGGATATCGGGCTGATACAGGGCTTCCGCCTGCCCGTCGTTCAGCGGACACCCAAGGTCGCCCAGATGCACAAGCGTCAGCCCGTCCATCCGGACCCGGAAAAGGAGCGTTTTCCCCCGTTTGGCGCCCTGACAGTCGTCATGGTCGCCCAGAAGCGCGTCCACGGAAATGCCTTCCGCCAGTTCCGTATGGCCGGCGGCGTTCACCAGAACCGGGCTTCCCGGCACCTTGTCCGTATAGCTGTGGTCCCCGTGACCGTGGGATACCAGCACCGCGTCGGCGTTCACCTTCCGCATGGGATAGCCGGTGTTCGGGTCAAACGGATCCGTCAGGATCCGGTATCCGGCGGCGCTTTCCAGCAGAAATTCCGAGTGTCCGTTCCATTCGATCAGCATGTTTTTTCCCTCCGGATCAGATCAGTTGATTGCGCAGCGCGTAATTCAGAAACCGGCCCGCCGCTTCCGGCATGGGCTTTTTCTGACGGAGCAGCACGGAAATCATCGCCGGGAGCCGCGCTTCGGCGGCCGCCGCGTCCCCCCGGTCGATGGCTTTGAGCACAAACCGGAGCGGGGCCACCGGCTGCAGTTCCGCCGGGACGGGGGCTTTTGTCAGCCGGAGCACCAGCGAATAAAGGGCAGGCGGCGCATCATCCGGCGACGCCGGCGCTTCCGCAGGGGCCGAGCGGATGACTGCAAGCCATTTTTCATCCCCCGGATCCATCTGCCATACCCCGCCGTCCGGACGCACGATCCACCCGGCGGCGCAAAGCCGGTTCATTTTATTGCCGGCGCCGTCCGGGTACCGCCTTTCAAAATCCGTCACCAGCAGGTACTTTTCCTGCCGGCTGACCCGCAGCATGCAGGGGCTGCCCAGTATCCCCCGGATATCCTCCCGGAGATCCTCAAGCAGGATCATGCGCCTTTTGTATTTTTATCCGCAAAGCGGATATGGAGCTCCCTTTCCCCGGAATACTGCCCCTGGATATCCAGCCGGTAGGACAGGTCGATTTCTCCCTTTTCACTGTCCACCCGGTAGGAAACCTGGTTGGGAAAAATCCCGATGCTCATATCCCCGAAGGGGGTCTGGTACATCCCCTCAAAGCGTCTCCCGGGGGTAAACTGCATGAGCGTGCGGCCAAAGCCGTCCCGGGACATCGACACGCTGTTTTTTTCCATCTGCAGCGTGACATGGCTGCGCTCGCTGGTTTCCGGATCCGTTTCCGTATACTTGAGCTTCCAGCAGTCGTCCTCCCCGCTGAGATAGCCGGTGGTGAACAACTTGACCACATCCTCGGGAAGCCCCTCGTTTTTGACGCAGCCGACCACCGTCATGATGACATTTTTTCTCATTCAAATATTCCCTGAAATAATCCTTTTTGATATCTTAAGATCAGATAATTCAGTATAAGCCGATATTACTTCTTCCCCATGTTCGCGGCCTTGTCCATGGCCGCCCGGGCCGCTTCGATCACAGTGCCCCGGAAGCCGCCCGCTTCAAGCCTGGCCACCGCTTCGATGGTCGTTCCCGCGGGAGAGCAGACCATATCGCGCAGCACGGCGGGATGTTCGCCGCCCTGCACAGCCAGCCTGGCGCAGCCCAGCATGGTCTGTTCGGCGAAACGGATCGCCTGATCCCGGTGCAGGCCGCCCAGCACGCCGGCGTCCGCCAGCGCGTCCAGGAACACATAGAAGTACGCGGGGGCGCTGCCGCTGATGCCGATCACAGCATTCAGCTGCTCTTCCCGGATGACTTCCGTCCTGCCCAGCACGGAAAGCAGCTCTTTGGCTTCCCTGAACTTATCCTCCGGCACCGATGGGTTTTCGCAGACGGCGATCATCCCCTCGCCGATCACGGCCGGCGTATTGGCCATGGCGCGGATCACGGGGAAGCGGCCTTCTGTCCGTTCCGTCAGCCGGGCGATGCTGTACCCGGGGGCGATGGAGATCAGGCAGGCGCCTTCCCTGGCGGAAGCCGTCACATCGGACAGCACCTGCTCGTACTGCTGGGGCAGCACGGCCAGCAGGATATAATCGCTGTCCGCGCAGGCGGCGCGGTTGTCCGTCCCCATCACAAGGCCGGGAATGCCGCTCAGCGCCTGAGGAATTTTACCGGAGCGGTTCGTGATGACCAGATCGTTGACCCCGATCTTCCCGGCTTCCAGCAGCCGTTTCGCCATCGCGCCGCCCATCTTGCCGGACCCGATAATCGTCAGTTTCATACATGCCCTCCATCCGTTTGCTTCCTTAAAATCACATATCAGAACCATCTGCATATTATCAGTGATAAAAGAATGTGTCAAGGAGATTCTTTTACGCGCCGGATCGGCGGAGAAACCGGCGGCCCCGTCCGGCATATTCCGAACTTTTTACAAAACTGCCCAACATTTTTTTATGAAAAAACCTTCAATGCTTGACAAAAAAAGAAAAAATGTTATAATCGGGGTATGCGGGTGTAGCTCAATGGCAGAGCTCCAGCTTCCCAAGCTGGCTACGTGGGTTCGATTCCCATCACCCGCTCCACTTAATAGCGCAACATCGTGCGCTATTTACATGTCAAGGCGCTTATGCGAATTTAGAGGAGGAGATTCCCATGGCCAAGCAACATTTTGAGCGCACGAAGCCTCACGTAAACATCGGCACGATC
>CAMJXZ010000299.1 GCA_946409855.1 uncultured Clostridia bacterium
ATTCCTTCTGAATCCACTGGGTCCAGTAGTTGTCGTCCACGGCGGGATAGCCGGCTTTGGAGCGGTCATACACGGGCACGGTGATCTTGACGCGCTCGGCAAACGGTTCCCAGTCCGCGGGCACGTCCGCCTGGGCGACGACAGCCAGGCTCATCAGCAGGCTCAGCGCCAGGAGCAGTGCAAACAGTTTCTTCATGGGTTTTCCTCCTTTTTATTTTTAGGGCTTCCACGCCCATCAGGAACAGGGAAAACGGATGCCGTCCTCAGCCCTTCACCGCGCCGATCATGGTGCCCTGCACAAAGTATTTCTGCACAAAGGGGTAGACCATCATGATGGGCAGGGTGGCGAACATGACCACGGCCGCCTGCAGCACTTCCGGCGTGGACTCCGCGGCGGAGCCCTCGGAGAGGCTGACGGCGTCCTTGCCGGAATTGAGGACCATGTTGCTCAGCAGGTACTGCAGCGGCTGCAGGGATTTGGTGGTGATATAATACTTGGCGTCGGCGTAGGCGTTCCAGCGGCCCACGGCGTAAAACAGCGCCAGGGTCGCCAGGATCGGCTTGGACAGGGGCAGCACGATGCGCACCAGCACCTGGAAATGATCCGCGCCGTCCAGGTTGGCCGCTTCATACAGGGTATCCGGGATCGTGGAGCGGATGAAGGAGCGCATGATCAGCATGTTGTAGGGAGAAAAGGACAGCGGCAGCACCAGCACCCACATGGTGTTGAGCAGCCCCAGCCGCTTGTACAGCAGGTATTCCGGGATCAGGCCGGCGCTGAAATACATGGTGAACATGATGATGAAGGCGATCACCGTGCGCCCTTTGAGTTCCTTGCGGGCCAGCGGATAGGCGGCCAGAATGGTGATGATCATGCCGATCAGGGTGAACAGGAAGGTCATCCAGATGGTGTAAAACATCGAGTGGGTCAGCTGACCGTCCCGGAAAATGCTGCCGTATGCGTCAAAATTGATCCCTTTGGGGATGAGCATCACCTGCCTGGAAAGCACGGCGGTGTTGGAGGAGATGCTTTTCGCCGCGATGTGGATGAAGGGAATGATGCAGGTCAGCGACAGGATCAGAATGATGAAGGCGATGATAAAATCGCTGACGCGCACCCGGTTGACGCCTTTAAACATGGAGGTTTTCTTTGCTTCAGGGATGGCGGACATTTTTCTTCCCCTCCCTTCTTACAGCAGGCCGTCTTCGCCCAGCGCCTTGGAGACGCGGTCGGAGGTCAGCACCAGGATCAGGCCCACCAGGGACTGGAACAGGCCCACCGCGGTGGCGCGGCTGAAGTTGCCGCCGGAAAGGCCTTTTTCATAGATGTAGATGGCCAGCTGATACTGGAAATCCTTGACCTGGACGTTGCCGAAGGAGTCCAGCCGCTCAAAGTTGCTGCCCATCACGCGGCCCAGGTTCATGATCAGCAGCGTGACCATGGTGCCCCGGATGCAGGGCAGCGTCACGTTCCAGATTTTGCGCAGACGGCCGGCGCCGTCGATGGTGGCGGCCTCATACAGGTCCATGCTGATGCCGGTGATGGCCGCCAGGTAGATGATGGAGCCCCAGCCCATGTTCTGCCATACGCCGATCAGCAGGTACGTGACGGCCCAGTGCCATTTTTCCGTCAGGAAGGGAATGCCCTTCTGGATCACCCCGGCGTTCCTTAAGATGATGTTGACCAGGCCGGTTTCGGGCTTGAACAGGTTCAGCGCCACGCTGGCGATGATGACCCAGGAAAGGAAATGCGGCAGGTACAGGATGGTCTGGGAAAGTTTTTTATACCGCTGGAAGCGGAGCTCGTTGAGCAGCAGCGCCAGGATGATGGGCACCGGGAACCCCGCCAGCAGGTCCAGGAAGTTGAACACCAGGGAGTTTTTGAGCGCCTTTAAAAAGTCCTTGTCCCGGAAGATTTTCTGGAAGGTTTCAAACCCGACCCACTCGCTGCCCGCGTAGCCCTTGGCCGGCTTGTAGTTCATGAAGGCGATGCGCAGCCCGGGATAGGCGGCGTACTTGAACAGCAGCACGAACACGATGGGTACCAGCAGCATCAGGTACATCTGCCAGTGGTTCTTGAAATATGCTTCGAACGATCCGCGGTGTCTTCTCTGTCCGGCCGGTTTGCCTTGCATGACGCCATCCGCCCCTTTCCTCCGGATTTGTGCCGAAAACGCTTTGATCATGTCAGATACAATCTTCTTTTGACCATTTTCTACTTCTCATTATATGCTTTTCCGATGATCAAGTCAATCTGATTTTGCATGAAAACTGTGCAGAAACGACCATAAACGGTACCGGCATCCGAAACATCCCATCTTTTAGAGGTTTTTGAAAACGGTTTCATGGGCTTCCAGACGGACAGAGACTTCGCCTTCGGGCAGGAAGACCTTTGCGTCCGCCGGATGTCCGGCCCCGTTCATCACCACCAGGACGCGCCGGCCGGGGAACCAGGCGCACTCCGTTTCGGGGCTGTCGGTCAGGCCCGCGGCCCGGCCGTCCGTGCCGGTCAGGTACAAAAGCAGCTCCAGCAGCATACGGGCGGCCCGGGGGCTAAAGGCAAAGCCGCCCAGGTACACGGCCTTTCCTTTGCCGAAGGCGCGCAGGGTCATGACCGGCGCGCCGTCCCGCGCACGGAGCACCCGGGTATCCGGCTCCGTCAGGCGGATGCCGGGAGTTTTGCCCAGCGCCTCGTCCGCGATCAGGAAGGGCGCTTCCCGTTCTTCCTCAAACGCCCAGGGCTGGTGGCAGGCGTACGCCCCGTCGTCCTGATCCACGCCCAGCACGTGGGCCAGGGCGAAGCGGGTCATGCCGCCGGAAACGGCCGAGGGCTCCCCCGCGCCGATCAGGCAGCCGCCCTGATGGACAAAGCGGGTCACCTCGGTCACCAGTTCCGCGTCCTGCCAGGCACCGCCGCCGCTCCAGGCGTCCCCGGCCCGGCCAGCGCTGATCAGCACATCCGTGTCCCGCAGCGCCCCGGCCTTCACATCCTCAAAGCTGATGAACTTCACCTTCACCGGCAGGCCGGAAAGGGCTTCGTTGATATGAATCAGGACGTTCTGATCGGTCTCATGGAAATGGCCGGACAGCGTCCAGGACCGCAGGCTCCCCCAGCTGTGCAGCACCGCCACGGTGACGGGCAGGCAGGCCGGGGCTTCTTTTCCGTGCAGTTCCTTCAGCCGCCGGAAGACGATCCCCATCCGCTCAACGGCGTCGTTGAAGGGCTCCTGCCCGATGGTCAGGTGCAGGTAGCCCCCCAGGCCGATGCGGTCCACGCACTGCCGCGCCAGCGCTCGGCGCACGTGCAGCCAATAGGCCACGGCGTCCTCTTCCGGGTGCCCGCCTTCCATAAAGGTGGGCAGGCCGCCCAGCCCCACCGGGAACAGATACGGGTGGAAGCGCAGCTCGTGCACTGGCACGTCGGCCCCGGCGCACAGGCGGCACTCAAAGCCCGAGAACACGCACTTGATCAGCCCGTCAAAGCCGATGGAGGAAAAGTATTTACCGTAAGGCTCCATGCCGACCCAGCTGTCGTCGTAAAACACATACGCCTCCTTGCCGGCGGCGTGGATGATATCCACCAGCGCTTTGGCCTTCTGCGCCACAAAGCGCTGGATAAAATCCATGTAATCCCGCTTGGCGGGCGTGGGCGGGCGATGGGTGGCCTGCAGCTTCCCCCGGCGGATGAAATCCTCCGCCGTCAGGGCGTAGCCGTATTCTTCTTCAAAGGCTTTGAGCGCCGCGGGGCTCACGGTAAAATCGTAGCTGGCCCAGTCCACGAACCGGGTACGGCGGCGCAGGTCGCTGCCAAAGATCCACACGAAATTATAAAACAGCGACGTCAGCCGCACCACGTTGGTGTCGGGGTTGTCGTCACACCATTTTTTGAGCCAGTTCTGCAGGTATTCCCACGCCAGGGGGTGCCGGGGGTCCAGCTGCCGCAGGTGCTCGCTGGTCCAGTGGTTGGTGGTGTGGTTGTACATGTTGATCTCTTCCCAGATGCGCCAGGCCAGGAAGGA
>CAMJXZ010000300.1 GCA_946409855.1 uncultured Clostridia bacterium
CCGGGAGTCCCGAAGGGACGACAGGCAAAGCTGTTGGGGGTTCTCGCAAGGGGGTGAGGAGGGCCCGGAAAACTGTCCAGTGGACAGTTTTCACCGACGAACGGGCCGGCAGGCCCCGGACCGCAAGACCCTCTTGCGGTCCCTGTTCACCCCGTGAACAGGGACGTTTATTCCGCCAGCCAGCAGGCCACCTGATGGCCCGGGTCCGTTTCCCGGAGCGCCGGCGCTTCCTTCAGGCAGCGCTGGCAGGCCATGGGACAGCGGCCCGCGAAGGCGCAGCCGGCGGGCAGGTTGACGGGGCTGGGCACGTCGCCCGAAAGCACGATCCGCTCCCGGGTTTTTTCCACCGTGGGGTCGGCGATGGGGATGGCCGACAGCAGCGCCCGGGTATAGGGATGGCGGTTGGACAGGTAGATGTCCTCGCTGTCGGCGATTTCCACGATATTGCCCAGATACATCACTGCGATCCGGTCGGAGATCTGCCGCACCATCGACAGGTCGTGGGTAATGAAGATGTAGGCCATACCCATTTCCCGCTGCAGCCTTTTGAGCAGGTTGACCACCTGCGCCTGGATGGATACGTCCAGCGCGGAGATGGGTTCGTCGCAGACGATCAGCCGGGGGCGCAGGGACAGGGCCCGGGCAATGCCCACGCGCTGGCGCTGGCCGCCGGAAAACTCATGGGGAAAACGCCCGGCGTGGGTGCTGTTGAGGCCGACGTCGTTCAGCAGCCGCAGGATCTCCTGCCCGCGCTGCTCCTTGCTCTGATTCAGGTGATGGACGTCCATGCCCTCCGCCACCGTATCCCCGATCACGCTCAGCGGGTCCAGGCAGGCGTACGGGTCCTGAAAGATCATCTGCACCTGTCGGGTATAGGCCTTGCGTTCTTTTTTCGTGAAGGACCAGATGTCCTGCCCGTCAAAGAGCACCTGCCCCTCCGCCGGACGGATCAGGCGGAGGACCGTCTTCCCCAGGGTGGATTTGCCGCAGCCGGATTCCCCGACCAGGCCCAGCGTTTCCCCTTCACGCACCTGGAGGCTCACGCCGTTCACCGCCTTGAGGATGCCGCCGCGCACGCGGAAATACGTCTTTACGTCTTTGAGTTCCAGGATCGGGGCTTTACCCGGCATGATGCTGCCCCCCTCTCTGCTGTTCGCCGAACCGATGGATGTATTCTGGATGGCACAGCCAGCAGCCGGCGTAATGCCCGGGCTCGCTCAGGTCGAACGCATCCGGCATTCGGCGGCTGCAGATTTTCATCGCCCGGTCGCAGCGGGCGGCAAACGGGCAGCCCGCGGGCGGGGCGATCAGGTCCGGCGGGACGCCGGGAATGGAATGCAGCTCGTCCTTGGTCTTTTCGTCCAGCCGGGGCACGCTGTTGAGAAGCCCCCAGGTGTAGGGGTGCCTGGGCCGGTGGAAAATGGTCTCCGCGTCCCCGTGCTCCACGATTTTCCCGGCGTACATGACGTAGATGCGGTCCGCCATTTTGGCGACGACGCCCATGTCATGGGTGATCAGGACGATGGAGGTATCCGTCTTTTCCTTCAGGTCGTTCATCAGGTCGATGATCTGCGCCTGAATGGTCACGTCCAGCGCGGTGGTGGGTTCGTCGGCGAACAGCACCGCCGGCTCGCAGATCAGCGCCATGGCGATCATGATCCGCTGCCGCATGCCGCCGGACAGCTGATGCGGATAGCGCCTCATGTTTTCTTCCGGGTTGGGCAGGGATATCAGCCGGAGGATGCTGAGCGCCTTATACCAGGCTTCTCTCCAGGATGCCGCCGGATGGTGGCGCAGGTAGGTCTCGGTGATCTGCCGGCCCACCTGCATCGTCGGGTTCAGAAAGGTAAACGGATCCTGGAAGATCATGGACATCCGGTTGCCCAGGATATCCCGGATCTCCTTTTTGGACAGCGTGAGGATGTCCTTCCCTTCGAACAGCACCTGCCCGCCCTTGACGGAGCCGCCGGCCTTCGTGTTCAGGCCCATCGCCGTCTTGGCGGAGACGGACTTGCCGCAGCCGGATTCCCCCACAATGCCCACGGTTTCCTTCCGGTTGACGTGGAAGGAAACGCCGCGCACCGCCTGGACACTGCCCTGGTACATATCAAAGGTGACCACCAGATCCCTGACATCCAGGATGATCTCATTGTTCATACGCACACACCTCACACGCGCAGCTTGGGATCCAGCGCGTCCCGCAGGCCGTCCCCCACGAGGTTGAAGCACAGCATGGTCAGCCCGACCATCGCGCAGGGGATGATAAACTGATAGGGATAATAGCGGAAGTTTTCCCCGGCGGACTTGATCAGCTGCCCCCACGAGGGCGTGGGCGGGGTCACCCCCAGGCCGATGTAGCTGAGGAAGGCCTCGTAAAAGATCACGCTGGGGATGCTCATGGTGATGCCCACGATGCGGATGCCGAGCGTGTTGGGCAGAAGCCGCTTGATGATGATCCACCAGGCCGGGGCGCCCAGCGTTTCGGAAGCGGTGACGAAATCCCGCGCCTTGATCTGCAGGACCAGGCCGCGGGTGGCGCGGGCGGCCCCCATCCAGCCGGTCAGGCTGATGGCGATGATCAGCGTCATGATGCTGCCGGAACCGAACACGAGCATCAGCAGGATCATGTAGATCAGGCTGGGGATCCCCATCAGCACGTCGATCAGGCGCATGATCAGGGTGTCCAGCCAGCCGCCGAAGTACCCGGAGACGCCGCCGATCAGCATGCCGACGGCCTCCGGGATCAGCGTCGCGATGACGGCGATCAGGAGGGAAATGCGGCCGCCCTCCCACACGCGGGTCCAGATGTCCCTTCCCATGTTGTCCGTCCCGAACCAGTGGACGGCGTCGGGGGACTGATTGAGGGCGGAATAGTCGTTGGTCCGGTAATCAAAGGGGTTCATCATCGGGCCGAACACCACCATCAGGATCAGCAGCACAATCCCGGCCAGGCTGATCAGCGCGGTCTTGTTCTTGCGGAACGTGCGCCAGACGTCCTTCCAGTAGGTCGTCTGTTTGCGGACGATGGCCGAATCCGTTTCGGACGGCGGGGGCAGCCGATCAAAATCGTCCGGCAGCAGGATTTTTTTCTTGTCCAGTTCCATGAATTATCTGCCCCCCTTTCCGGCGCTTTCCCGGATCCTGGGATCCAGAAGGCCGTACACCACGTCCACCAGCAGGTTGAGCGCCACCAGCACCGTGCCGTAAAAAACCGTCAGCCCCATGATCAGCGGATAGTCCAGGTTGGTGATGGAATCCACAAAATACCGGCCCAGCCCCGGGATCAGGAACATGCTTTCCACAACGAAGGACCCCATCATGATGCCCGCGATGCCGGGTCCAAGGCCGGTGACGATCGGCACAAGGGAGTTCTTGATCTCATGCCGCCAGACCACCTGTGCGGGCGGCAGTCCCTTGGCCTGGGCGGTGATGATGTAATCCTGCGTCATCACGCTGAGCATGCTGGCGCGCATCGCCCGGGTCTCCCCGGCGACCGTCCCAAGGCCCAGCACGATGGCGGGCATGATCATCTTCTGCGCCGAGCCCCAGCCCACCACCGGCAGGATCTTCCACTGGACGCCGAGCAGGTACCGCAGCAGCGGCCCCAGCACCATGCTGGGCAGCGCGATGCCAAGTACCGCGATCACCATCAGCAGATAATCCGGCCAGCGGTTCCTGAACTGGGCGCACAGGACGCCGAACAAAAGCCCGGTCAGGACGCTGAAAAACAGGCTGGTCAGCCCGAGCTGGGCGGACACCGGGAACGCTTCCCGGATGATGTCCATCACGCTCCGGCCCGCCTTTTTGAGGCTCCAGCCCAAATCGCCCCGCAGCAGGTTGCCCATGTAGCGGAAATACTGCTCCGTGACCGGCTTGTCCAGTCCGTAGTATTCCCGCTGCTTTTCCTGGACCGCCGCTTTGGTGGTCAGGCTCGAAAAGGGATCCCCGGGGATCAGCTTCATCAGAAAGAAGGTGGCGGTCGCC
>CAMJXZ010000301.1 GCA_946409855.1 uncultured Clostridia bacterium
CCGCATTCCGGTTGTCGTCCAGCCAGCCGTTCACGTCCAGCATGGCTTCTTCCTGCGGCGTCTGATCCGGAACGTAATTGTAGTGGATTCTCGCCCGGGTCAGCGCTTCGTTGTGAGTCGGGTCGATGGTGATGGCGTCCCATTGTGTCTGAGAACCGGTATAATAGATATCCGTCAGTTCATTACAGCCGGCAAAAGCATATGCTTCAATGACGGTTACGTCGTTCTTGATGACGATCGTGGACAGGTTTGCGCAGCCGGCAAAGGTATACTCGCTAATACGCTTCAAGCCGGTGGGAAGGATGATATCGGTTAAGCTCTGACAGTTGGCGAAAACACTGTCTTCGATGCTGACGATGCTGTCCGGCAAGTTGATCTGACGCAGGCTGACGCAATTGCCAAAAGCGATTCTTTTTATTTCGGTGACGCCGTCCGGAATCTCGACACTGGTCAGGCTGGTACAGCCAAAAAACAACTCCTCATTGATTTCCGTCAGGTGAGCAGGAAGCTTCATCTGGAGTAGGCTGGAGCAATTGTGGAACGCATACGCGCTAATCGTAAGCACGCTGTCCGGAAGCGTGATATCGACCAAATTCGGGCAGTCTTCAAATGCTTTAGGCTGAAGAAGCGTAACCGAATCCGGTATGGAGACACTAGTCAGAAGAGGCATTTCATAGCAGCCGCCGACAGACTCCGCGCCATATTCGATGATGATCTTTTTGATTTCATCTTTATGGGTTCCCCATCCGACGAGTTTTGGATAGGATTCATAGAGCCCCTGATGATACATCATCGAGACATGCTGGCCGTTCAGCGTGATCGTGCCATTTTCATCCAAACGCCAAACGATCCCATTTTCGTCCGTACCGCTTTCAGTGGCGGCCAAGCATGTTACGGGCTTTTGCGTCATCCCACAAACGAGAAGAATCAGAACGACAAGGAAAAACAATGCGCGGCTTTTCATGAAAAACACACCTTTCCTCAGAACTGTTCGGCCATGACAATGAGTGTATTATTCACGATCTTGATCATTTTTTCATCCATTACTATTATACTACACAATGAACGGTTTGCCAACTATTGAGTTGAAAAAAGTATTAATCTGTAATACCCGTTTTCGCTGTTTTCGCTGAACCGTCCTGGTCTGCATTCTTTTTCCATTTACCTGAGCTCCGCCCTCTCCGAGATTTCATCCAGCGTCAGGCCAAAGGAGGGAACAAACTCATTCATGAAATCCCGGACCTCCGGCAAAGCGATCCGGTCGATGGAGGCGCGGATGGAAGCAGCGGCTTTCTCAAACTCGAGATTGCCCGCTGTTTTTTCCTCTACACACTTAATATAGGCGCTGATCTTGTCGGCTGCCTTGACCAGCTTCCATTCCGCCGTCGTTTCATCGTGCCGGATCAGGGGACGGTAGTCCTCCTTGAGATCTTTGGGCAGCATGGAGAGCAGCTTTTCATTGGCGATCTCTTCCAGGCGGCCGAACTCCTGGCGGATAGCCGGATTGTTGTGCTTGACGGGGGTGGGCATATCCCCGGTGATGACCTCGCTGGCGTCATGGTACAGCGCCAGCGCCATCACGAAGCCCGGGTCATACGCTTTGCCGTAGCGGCGGTTGGCGATCAGCGCCAGGGCGTGGGCGATCATGGCCGTCTGCTGGGAATGCTCGGTATCGTTTTCCGGCCGGGTGTTGCGCATCAGCCCCCAGCGGTTGATGTAGCGCATGCGGTTGATATACGCAAAAAAATGAAATGACATATCGTTTTCCTTTCTTTTTCGCCCATCGGTTTTCCGTCGGACCGGTCCGGGCCGCGCTCTCCTGTTTCAGCCGCCGTCCGGAACCGGCGGGTCCCGCAGATCCTTTTCCCACCAGAGGTTTTCTTCTTCCCGAAGGAAACGGAAGCCGCATCGTCTGAGCACGTTTTGGGACCGGACATTGTCCCTCCGGGTATCGGCGAGGACGGTGCGGACGCCGTTCTTCCGGCCGAAATCCAACAGGGCGGTCAGCGCTTCCGTCATATACCCGTTTCCCTCAAAGGCGGGGTTCATCCCGTACCCGACCTCCGTCGCCCCGTCCCGGGGGACACACTTAAAATCGACAGAGCCGATGACCCGGCTGCTGTCCTTCAGCACGATCAGAAATTCGGTAAAAAAGAGATAGTGTTCCGGGTCCGCGGCGATCTCATCTTCCAACTGCCGGAGAAACCCGCGCAGCAGATCGTCCAGCTCTTCGCCCTGGTACCGGACCCCGTATTCCGCCTCAAACCGCGGCAGGTCCGTGTTGAACAGCGCCAGGTTTTCCCGCGTGTAGGGGAAAAGCACCAGCCGCTCCGTTTCGATGGCGTCCTTCATTCGCTCCCGGTTCACCGGTCCTCTCCCCCTCGTCCAGGCACTTCTTCGGGCGTCCCGGCCTGCTGACAGTATGATACCGTAAAAAGGGATTCGGCACAAGGGCTCCGGGCAGAAAAACATACGCAAAAGCCCGCTCCTTTCGGGAGCGGGCCAATGATTCCATTTCGTATCGGTTGGGAATTACCGGTTGAAGCCCAGACGGATCTGGATGCGGGAGTAGGTTTCGGTGCCGACGATGCCGTCCGCCTTCAGGCCTTCACGGCGCTGGAAGGTGATGACCGCCCGCTCGGTGGTGGCGCCGAATTTGCCGTCATCGTCGCCTTCGTTCAGATAGCCCAGCTTGATCAGCTTCTGCTGCAGGGCCTTGACGGCGGTGCCCCAGCTGCCGCGGCGGAGCTTGGTGCTGCCGATGATCACTTCGCTGGTGGCGTCCACACCGGGCTCGGTGACCTGCTCGCTCTGGGTTTCGGTCAGGGCGCGGATGTAGGGCCAGGTCTCACGGCCGATCTTGCCGTCCACCTTCAGGTGCTTGTCGCGCTGCAGCCGCATGACGGCATTGCGCATCTTGGCGCCGAAGACGCCGTCCTGTACGCCGGTGTAGTAGCCGCCGGCGATCAGGTACATCTGAGCCAGACGGACCTGGGCGCCATGGCTGCCCATCTGCAGGGTCGCGGGAACATAGGTGTCTTCCGTGATGTTGTCGGGATCCAGCGCTTCGTCCGCCTGCTGCGCCACCAAGGTATTGGTGGACCACATGTAGCGGCGGGAGGCCGCGTCGGCCTGGCCGGTCACGCTGACGCCGTTGTTGACCTGCAGCTTCTTCAGCGCGTTCTTGGTCGCCAGGTCAAAGTAGCCGTTGCTCACATCGCCGGGTTCGGGCGCGGACTTGACAGCGGAAGAGGGCAGATACTGCAGGGAGATCAGACGCAGCTTCAGGATGTAGACGTCGTAGCCGCGCATGCCCATGTACAGGGTCCTGCGGGGCGCCTTGCTGGTGCTGAAGTAAGTGGAAGGATTGCTGTTCAGCGCGTTGTAGGTCTTTTCGCCGACGATGCCGTCCACGGTCAGGCCGACAGACTGCTGGAAGCTCTTGACGGCGGCGGTGGTGGCGGAGTCATATTCGCCGGAGATGCTGCCGTTGTAAGCGTAGTAGACACGCAGCCTGCGCTGCACGTTGCGGACCTGTTCGCCCTTGGTGCCGGGTCGGATGGTCTGGAAGTTCAGGTCGGACTTGTGGATGCTGTCATCCGCGGCCAGCGCGTACCAGGTGTTGGCGCCGATCTTGCCGTCCACATTCAGGTTGTTGCGGCGCTGGAAGTCGACGACCGCGTTCCTGGTGTTGGTGCCGAAGACACCGTCGATGCTGCCGGTATAGTAGCCGTAGTACTTCAGCCGCACCTGCATGTAGGCGATATCGCATTCGCCGCCGTCGGGGAACTCGATCTCGTCCGTATCGTCACGCATGCCCTTGAACAGCATGTGATCGTAATGCCCCGTGGGGTTGGTGTAAATGATCTTGGGTTTGGCAAAAGCCGCTGTGCAGGACATCAATATAACAGCCGCCAGCATCAGCGAAATGAATTTCTTACTCATGGAATCATCCTCCTTCGTTCCTTGGCTGGT
>CAMJXZ010000302.1 GCA_946409855.1 uncultured Clostridia bacterium
CCGTTCTTCGCTGAAATTGAGCCACCGGCTCAATTTCCGGGCGCTCAGAACCCACTGGCCTGTTTTCCGGGCGCTGCGGACCCACCGGACAGTTTTCCGGGCCCTCACAACCCCCATCGGGGAAGGCTTTTGGGGCCGGTCGGCCTTGGGGTGTGACCTCCTTTCGCCGGGAATGTGCGGCGGCCTGCCGGCACGGCATTATGATCTTACGGATTTCCCGCCCTGGCTCGCATGCCCGGGTCATGCTTTACGTAGAAGGAAACGGCCCGGAAGCCCGCTTTTCCGTTTTTCAGGCGGTCGGTCATCAGGTCGCCGTACCAGTCCATAAACGCCTTCTGATCGTCATAGCCGTTCGGACCCGCGTCGTGCAGCATTTCAAAGCCGCCCCAGCCGTTGTTCCGGGAATTGAGCTCCACCGCGTGGAGGATCTCGTGCACCAGGGCGCAGGTGCCCAGGTCGTAGCGGATGCCGTTCCGTTCCCATCGGCCGCTTTCAGGCGCGGCGAAGGCGGAACTGAACTCGGCCATGTAAAACGTCTGTCCCCGGTAGGTGTGGGTATAGCCGCCCAGGCCCAGCCAGTCCGTTTTCGGATGATTCTCCAGCGGGGCGTAGACCGCCAGCAGGGTGGTGTCGTCCGTCAGGGTCTGGCTCAGCGGGAAATCCTTTTCGGGCACCAGGTCCCCGCAGTCCCCGCTGACGGAGGTCACGGGCTCCGTCAGCTCCGTCACGTCCGTGACCACCGCGCACATCCTGCCGTCGGAGAGGTTGAACAGCGTCCCCGGCAGCAGGGACAGCAGGTTCCGGATGTGGTTCACCTGCGCCTGGGTAAAGGAGCGCTGATAGCCCGGCAGCCTGACGGAGCGGCAGATGATGACGCGGATCTTCCAGATGTTGTCCATCCCCTGGCTGAGCACCCGCTCCAGCCCGGAAGAGACCGTCACCCGCACCGACCGGCTGGAAAAGACCCGGTCCCCGCGGTACGCCTCCGCGACGATGGTGAAGACGCCTTCTTCCCGCATGGTGACGGCAAAATCCTTCTTGCTGACCGGCCGCTTTCTGGCGTCCGGCTCGGCCATTTCGCCCTTCCCGGCCTTCACCATCCGGACCTTCACATAGTCCGCCCCCGGCGCGGTCCAGGACAGGCGGATCTTCCCGTCCACTTCCGTTTCACAGCAGTCCGCGGTCAGGGTCATTCCTTCCGCGGCGGCCGCCGGGACGGCCCACAGCGCCGTCATCACGGCGGCCAGGAACAAAGCGAGCATTTTCCTGTACATCTTTTTCCCTCCCGATGATTCATATCCGATTCCTCATGACCCGACGCTCAGTCCCAGACGAAACGGCACAGCCCGCTGGCGATCCAGACGGCCCTGCCGTCCACGCGGATCTGGTACCAGTCGTTGTTGTTGGAGCCCCGTTTGACATTGAGCACCGTGTACCTTTCCCGGAAATGTACGGTTTCCACATACGGATACTCGGTGCCCGCGCCGGTGCGGCCCCGGCCGCTGGAAGCGATGATTTCAATCGTGCAGCCGCGGTACTCGCTGCTCCGGTCATAGTCATCCTCCCCGATGGGATCGGGATGGGGGCGCAGGTCGACCTGCAGGTTTTCCGCCTCCACCCAGCCGATGGGGCTTGCATACCGGTCCGCCCGCATCTTGAGCTGCACCAGGCAGATGCCGTCGCAGACGGCCACATCCGCCACATGGTAGGTATCGCCGGTTTCCACCCAGCCAATCACGCGCCAGCGGCCGTCCGCGGCGGCGTACAGCGGGGCGTCGAACATGACCCAGCAGCTGTTGTCCACCAGCTGGGGGTCCGGGCTGAGGCCGGGGATCGGGGTCCGGCGGTAGCCGCACTGGCTGCAGACATCCCCGCGGAAGGAATGCTTCGAGAAATGAACCCCGTCATAGCTGTGATGGACAGGCCCGATGAAGGCCCAGCCGTCGGCCAGCGCGCAAAGGGGCAGCATGGCGATCAATGTTGCGATCAGCACGATCCGGATCATTTTTTTCATGGGTGTATCTCCTTTCACCGGTCCTTGTGTTCTTTCTTCTGTTCGTCCCGGGAAAGCCGCCCGGCGGGCTTTTCTTTCCCTGACACGCACATCGTACCATCCGATGCGGGGAAACCGTAGCCGGCGTTTTCCCGCCTGACGGGTCCCTGCTCATCCGTGCCGGCAGCTTCTCATTTCTGCACAAAACCGTCCTCCCGATTGAAATCCGCCCCCCGCTGTGCTATGATGGTTCAAAAGAAAAACGGATGGCGCCCATCCGTGCGGAATCCCATGAAAGGAAATGAAACCATATGAAGACAACGCTGCTTTGCCTGCTGATGATCCTGACGCTGCTCCCCGTGTCCTTTTCGTCGGCGGAGAGCGCCCCGGAAACGACGGATCCTTTTACGGAAATGGTCCTGAACGCCGCGCCCGAAGCCGCGTCCGCGGAGCAGCCGCTGCTGCTGCCCGGCGTCGACTTTGGGGACGGCGAGTCCATCCTGCGCTTCAAGGCCGTCACCGAGGACGAGCTGATCATCCGCCTCTACGCGGACAGCCCGGAAAACAAGCCCTTCCTCACCGTCCTGTTCCGCCCCGTGACCAAGGAAAACCGGCGCAATATCACCCTGACCGGCGTCCACGACCTGTACATCGTGCTGGAGGGCAGCGGCACGTTCAATTCCCTCCGGGCGTTCCATAACGTGGAAGAGATCGAGGCCGCCCTCCGCGCGGAGCGGAACACCGTCTACGAGGACGAGATTCCCGCCCGCTACCTCAAGGACTGCGAGCACCGGGGCACCATCGACAAGTTCACCTATCAGGCCCACGATTATTTCAACGACCTGGCCCTGTATGAAAAGACGGCCTACGTCTACCTGCCCTGCGGCTACGACCCCGCCAATACCTACGACCTGCTCATCCTCTGCCACGGCATCGGCGGCAGCGAGGCCGAATGGGGCCTGCCCTCCGCCAATTCCCGGGTCCGGCAGATCATGGACAACCTGATCGACAGCGGGGAGATCCGCCCCTTCATCGTCGTCACCCCCAACGGCCGGGCCGGCAAAACGGACGACTATTCCTCCTTCTACTCCTTTGACCGGGAGCTGCGGGACGACCTGCTGCCCGCCCTGGCCGCGGCGTACGCCGTGGACATCACCGACCGCAGCCGCTGCGCCATGGCCGGCCTGTCCATGGGCGGGATGCAGACCATCAACCTGGGGATCGGCCGGTGCCTGGACCTGTTCAGCGCCTTCGGCGCCTTCTCCGCCGCCCCGACGTCCAACGGCGCCGCCACCATTGCTGCCAACCTGAACGCCCACCCCGATCTCCCCATCCGCGTGTTCTACAACATCTGCGGTACGGAGGACAGCATCGCCCTGGTCAGCGCCACCTCCGCCTTCCAGAACCTGGCGGACATGACCGGTCAGCTGGATGACAAGAACTTCTACGTCCAGCTCGTTTCCGGCGGCCACGACTTCAGCGTCTGGTACCTGGGCTTCTACAACTTCGCCCGCATGATCGGCGAAATCAAATAACGGGCGTGTCCCGCGCTTCCGGGGGCTGCCGCGGTTTTGCTGCGGCAGCCCCTTTTTTGTATGCCGCCGGAAAAAACAACGCTGTGCCTGGTCTTTTGACGATGTCTTCTCTGCTGCTGCCGGCCGTGCTCTTGTCTCTCCTGTTTCGTAAACGATTTGCCCTGAGTGTTGGGCAGACGTAACACCGGCCAGTGAAGTACGAAGGGCAGCACTGTAGCGGCGGCACCCGGGCCGCCATAGAGCGGGGAAATAGATTGCTGGAGAGAGAGACGGCGTTGGCGCGGGTATGGACGTCCGTTTCAGGGCATGATCCGTCCCCAGTGGCGGCCCAGGTGCCGCCGCTACAAGGAAACCCAGCTTGAATTCGTCCGGCCGTTATCGGCTGCTAACCGGATGTTGGGCGGATGTATCGCCGGCCAGTGAAGTA
>CAMJXZ010000303.1 GCA_946409855.1 uncultured Clostridia bacterium
GGGCGCAAGCACGGGTTTGACTTCCTCCATGCCCAGCAGCTCATTGAGCGGGTAGACCTTCTGCCTGTACATCAGCGCGACGCCGGAGAAGGTCTCTTCCCCGTCCCAGCGGTACATCAGGTCCACCTGGTCCGCGGAGCCTTCGTCCATGACGACGCCGCAGGAGGGGACTTCAAACCCGTCTCCCTTGTACAGCCAAAGGGAAAGCGCCTGCGCGGCCGCGATGACGTCGGCCTGGTCAAAGGGACCGTTCTGCACCTGAAGGCGCACAAGCCATGCCTGCCGGGCGCCTTCCGGCATGGCGTCGCCGGCCAGGTGGAAGATCTCGTCAGGGTCGCCGCTGGCGTAGACCGGCAGCAGCTGGATGCCGTTCACTTCCACATACGGGGTGGCCCCTTTTGCCCAGCCGAAAACGTACCCGCCGTCGCTTCTTTGCGTCAGCCAGTCCAGCAGGGAACCGGCTTTGGCGAAGGATGGGCCGGCCAGGATCATCACGGCCAGCAGCGCGGCCAGGATCCGGCAGGAATTAAGGATGCTTTTGTGATGGGGACGGTGCATGGGGAATCCTCCTTTCCGGGTTCACGGGGTTGACTGTGTTGTTCATCCGCGGATGATCCGGTGCATCTCCTGCCAGTGGTCTTCCATTTCCCGCACCAGCTTCATCTGGGTGCGGGTCCTGTCCAGGTTGTGCTCCGGGCGGGCGACGCGGAAATAGACGTCGCCCTGCAGGTAGTCCGTCAGGAAACGGGCGCCGCATTCCAGGGTCATGAGCCGGGCGCCTTCCGGCAGGGTGGCCAGTTCCCGGGGAGTGAGGCTTCCGCCGCAGGCGGCCAGGAAGCCGCCGGTGAACGCCTCGTACAGGGGCATGGAAAGGCGGACCTTGTCCAGGTCCTTTTCATCCTCCGCGGCGGTGGAGGCGCCGTAGCGGATGGAGTCGCCGAAGTCGTTGGCCGCCAGGCCCGGCATCACCGTATCCAGGTCGATGACGCAGAGGGCCTCATGGGTTTCCTCGTCCAGCATGACGTTGTTGAGCTTGGTGTCGTTCAGGGTGACCCGCAGCGGCAGCTCTCCCTTGCGGAGCATGTCCGTCAGTACGCCGGCGGACTGTTCCCGTTCCAGATAAAAGGCGATCTCCTCCCGGCAGGACGCGGCCCGGCCGGCCTTATCCTCTTCGACGGCCCGGCGCAGCGCCTGATAGCGCCTGGGGGTATCGTGGAAGCCCGGGATCACCTCGACGAGCTCTTCCGCCGGGAAATCGGCCAGCTGCTCCTGGAAATGGCCGAAGGCGTACCCGCTCTGCCGGAAGTCCTCCATCGTCTCCGCCTGGTCCAGGCAGACGCTGCCGGTGATGAACTCGTAGATCCGCCAGGTTTCATCCCCCAGACGCACGTACAGCCTGCCGTCCCGGCAGGGGACCAGCTGAAGCGCCCGGCGGGGGTCCGGCTCCTTTTCGCGCAGGTGCCGCGTCACCCGGATGACGTTCTGCATCAGGCCCTCGGTATCTGGAAAAACAAAGCTGTTGATCTTCTGCAGGATGTACAGGTGGGGCCTGGAGGTCACCACCAGCCAGGTTTCGTTGATGTGCCCCGATCCGTAGCGGGTGCAGCTGATGGGCCTGCCTTCCAGGTCATAGGCTTTCAGCACTTCATTCATCAGGATCTTTTCCTCCTTACAGTTCCACGGCGCAGCCGCCGTTTTTCCGGGATTCCTCCGCGGCCAGGGCCACCAGGTGGCTTTCCACCGACCGGTCGATGGAGGTCATCGTGCCGCTGACGCCGATCTCGCCCCGGGCCAAGTCGATGAATTCCCGGAGCAGCCGCGCGTCGCCGCCGCCGTGGCCGGAGAAATCGTCCGCCAGCTTCCTGACGTCGATGATCTCGTCCGGCTTTCCGTAGGGCATGACTTTGATGATGTTGGCCTTCATGTCGCAGTACAGTTCGCCCATGGTGCCGCCCACCCGGAGGACCCGGCCGCCGTGGGCCGTAAACGCGGTCATGGTGAAGTTGACGGTGGCCCCGTCCTCCAGTTCCAGGTTGACCGCCTGATGGTCCACCACGTCGTTGTCGCAGCGGTACACGCAGCGGCCGTAGGGGCCGTCCTTCAGCGCGGCCATGAGCTTTTCCTCCGTGGGCTCGAAGGCGACCACGTTCTGCGGCCAGTCGTCCCCGGCGCGGCGGTACTCGTCCAGGTAGAAGCGGACGGCATTGTAGGGGCAGCTTTCCGCGGCGGCGCAGTCCACGCACCGCTCCGCGCTGCCTTCCGGGGCGTTCTCGGGCCGGAAGAGGCTCAGGCCTCCGAAGGAGGAGACCCGCCTGCAGCGCTTCCCGGTCAGCCAGAGGAAAATATCCATGTCATGGCAGCATTTCTGCAGGATCATGCAGGAGGAAAGGCCTTCGCTGCGCCAGTTGCCCCGGACAAAGCTGTGGGCCTGGTGCCAGTAGCACACCTGCTCGATGGCCTGGATGCTGACCGTCCGGCCGATGACGCCGGATTCAAGCAGCTGCCGGATCTTCTGGTAAAAGGGCGTGTAGCGCAGCACATGGCAGACCGCCACCTTCCTGCCCCGGGCCAGCGCGATGTCCCGCAGCTCCACGCACTGATCGGCGAAGGGCGCGATGGGCTTTTCCAGCAGCAGGTCGTAATCCTTGAGCAGCGCTTCTTTGGCCTGGAGGTAATGGCAGCGGTCCGGCGTGCAGATCAGCATGATGTCCGCCAGTTTGGGCTGAGCCAGCATTTCCTCCGCCGAAGCGTAGCAGGCGCTCTCCGGGATGCCCGTCAGCTTCCGCATGCCCGCGAGCTTTTCGGGGTTGATGTCGGCCGCGGCGACGATTTTGACCTTCTCCGGCATGGTCATGATGATTTTGGCATAAGTGTCCTGCCCTCTGGAGCCGCAGCCCGCGACGGCAGCCGTCAGTACATGATTCATCGTGGAATCTCCTCTCATCATTGATGGATGGACAGACTGAGTATTTATGGATGCGGCTTACAGCATCCTGAAATCCAGCTGGGCAGGCGGCCGGAGGTGCTCTGCACACCAGGAGACGGACGCCTCGTCCGCGCTGCCAAAGAGACGCAGGGCCGCGGCTTCGAACCAAAGGTCCGTCAGCAGGGTGTTTCCCTCCCTTACGTCGGTCAGCACGATGGGGCCTGTCAGCACCTTTTCCGCTTCGTCCAGCCGGCCGCTCCGAAGCAGGGCGGCGGCGTGCAGGGTCATGATCCGGCCGTCCCCGGCAAGCTGTCCGGGCAGGGCGGCGATATAGTCCAGCATGGCCTCATACCGCCGGGCTTTGAGCAGCGTTTCCAGCGCTTCGACCGCCAGCGGGCGGATGGGCTTCATCCGGGCCGCTTCCAGGATCAGTTCCGGCGCTTCCCCGGGGCAGAGCAGGGCCATGCAGCGCAGCGCCCAGGGGTTTTTGGTCTGGCCGACGGACAGACGGTATTCCCGCATCGCGGTTTCCCGATCGTTCCGCAGATGGGCCATGACGCCGAGATGATAATGGCTGAACCAGTGGTCGGATTCGCTGTGTTCGGCGGCGCGGCGCAGGGCCGCTTCCCAGGCGGGGGAAATCTGGTAGCTCAGCGGCGGGTCCATGGGGTCCGGGCAGGGGAAGCGGCCTTCCTGCGCCAGGGTCAGCCACAGCTGTTCCTTAGGGCCGTTCCGGAAGCCCTCTTCGGACAGGCCGGCCATCGAAAAAGCATCGCCCAGGAGGGCGCGCTCGCAGCGGGCGAAGCCCATGCTCTGATGAACCGTCCGGCCGTATTTCCCGTCCAGCTCCTCCTGAAGCCTGAGGTGCAGGGCTGTCAGTTTTTCCGCGGGGCTCCTTTCTTCCAGGGCCGCCCGGACGGCGGTCACGGCGTCTTCCCAGTTCTGACCGTGGACTTTTTCGGCGTCCGCCCGCACCGGGCCGTAGGCTTCCAGCCAGGAAATCGCCGCGCCCGCCCGCATGGGCA
>CAMJXZ010000304.1 GCA_946409855.1 uncultured Clostridia bacterium
GAGAGGAGAGATCATCATATGTTTGGCCACCGTTCAGACGGATACCTCATCAAGCAGGACGACCCGATCATCGGCGTGGTGCCGCACATCATGCCCAACCGGGCGGATGCCCAGGTCATGCTGACCTACGAGGTGGACTACGCCACCCTGGCGCGCTACGTGGTCGCCAAAGAAGCGGAAGGCTGCAAAGTGCGCTTTATGGATATCGTCATCGCGGCCTTCGTCCGCACCGTCGCGGAGCTGCCGGAGCTGAACCGCTTCATCATCAACAAGAACACCTACGCCCGGAAAACCCTGTCGGTGTCCTTCGCGGTGCTGCGCAGCAACGGGCCCTCCCCGTCCGACGTTGACGAGAACACCACCAAGTGCTACTTTGACCCGCACGACACCATCTTTGACGTGTCCCGCCGGGTGACGGAGACCATCGAGGAAGCCCGCAAGCCCGACGCCGAAAACATGACCATGAAGGTGGCCAAGGCGGTCCTGAAGCCCGCCGTGCTCCGCCCCGCCGTGGCGATCCTCAAATGGATGGACAAGCACGGCATCATGCCCAAAATGATCATCGACGCCAGCCCCTTCCACACCAGCCTCTTCCTCACCAACAACACCTCCATCGGCGTTCCGGCCGTCCATCACCACATCTACAATTTCGGCTCCACCACGATGTTCTGGGCGATGGGCGCCATTCGCCGCACCAACGAGATCGGGGCGGACGGCAAGGTGGTCCGCAAGCGGATGCTGCCCATCGGCATCACGGTGGACGAGCGCGTCGCGCCGGGCCGCGTGTTCGGCATGCTGATGTACAACATGCTCAAATACCTGTCCAACCCCGCCCTGCTGGAGCAGCCCCCCGAAGAGGTCAAGGCCGACCAGGGGCACGTGGCGAAGCTGCCCGAATGACCGGCGGCAGCGTCTCTTTTTACAAACGGCCGCAGTTTTGCCCGCGGGGCGGGGGAAACCGGCCCCTGGCATAAGGAGGAATGACCTATGAAACGCGCCTTTGCGGCCATTTTGTGCCTGTGCCTGATGTGCGTCCTGTCCGCGGCCGCGGAACCGGACGTGTACACCCTGGGGGACTATCAGTACACGCTTCTGCCGGACGGCACCGCGGAAATCGTCCGTTATACGGGCCATGACCGGGCGGTTGCGATCCCGTCCGTGCTGGACGGGCACCCGGTCGTCAGCATCGGGGAAAGCGCTTTTGAATGGAGCGGGACGGCTGCCCCGGCGGTGGTAACGCCTGCCCACAGCGAACCGCCGGCCGCTCCGAGGCAGGACAGCGCTCCCTCCGTACGGATTCCGGGCACCCTGTCCGGCCTGGGTCTGGGCGATTTCATGCGCCGCGGTTCACAGGGTTCAAAGGACCCGTTCGAAACAAAAACAGAAACCGCCGAGGCGGCTTCTTATGCGGGCCCGGAAATCATCACCGTTCCTTATGGGGTCACCTATATCGACAGCCGGGCGTTCTACGGCTGCCCGGCGGCCGCGCTGATCCTCCCGGAAAGCCTCACCGGCATCGGGTCATACGCCTTTGCCCACAGCGCGCTGACGGAAATCACCATCCCCGCCAGCGTCACCGGCATCGGGCAGGATATCTTTGAAGGCTGCGCGGACCTGACCGTATTCGTTTTCCCCGGCAGCTTCGCCGAAAGATACTGCCGACGCGTCGGGATCCCCTGTCTTTACGCCGCCCAATAAGCGCCGGTACATGCCTGCCGCCCCTTTAGGCGGGCGCTGCCTGTACGTCTCTCCGGAATCCCACGAAAACGCCGATTTTTCGGCGTTTTTTGTAATACTTGACGGAACGGGCCGAAACAAGTACAATATATAGGTAAAAATGTGCCCTCAGCCGGCCCGGCCGGCAGGCATCCGTTGGGGAGGAAATCATGACACAGCCTTTGACCATTGCCCTGGACGGCCCGGTCGGCGCCGGGAAATCCACCGTATCCGACGAGGTCGCCGCCCGTCTGGGCATCCTGCACCTGGACACCGGCGCCATGTACCGCGCGGCCGGCCTGGCCGTATCCCGCGCGGGGGTGAACAGGGACGACGAGGCCGCCGTGACCGAAGCGGTCGCCCGGGCGGAAATCGCCGTCCGGTACGAAAACGGCAAACAGGTGACCCTGCTGGACGGGGAGGACGTTTCGGAAGCGATCCGCACCCAGGACGCGGGCTCCATGGCCTCCGCCGTCTCCCGCTTTCCAGGCGTCCGCAGGCAGATGGTCTTTCTCCAGCAGCAGATGGCGCGCACCACGTCCATGCTGCTGGACGGCCGCGATATCGGCACCGTGGTGCTCAAGGACGCCCCGGTCAAGATCTACCTGACCGCCACCGCCGAAGCCCGCGCCCGGCGCCGCCTGCTCCAGCTGGAAGAAAAGGGGGAGCATCCCGATTTTGAGGCGATCCTGGCCGAGGTCAACGCCCGGGACCGGCAGGATATGAACCGGGAGCTGGACCCGCTCCGTCAGGCGGAGGACGCCGTGCTGGTGGATTCCTCGGACCTGACCTTTGAGGAAACGGTCCGGACCATCCTGCGGATCGTGGAAGAAAAGACCGGCGTTTCCGCGGCGGGGGAGGCCTGAAAATGAGCACAGCACCCACAGACGGCCGGGAACACACGTTCTGGTTTACGGTGGCCCGCGTTCTTACGCACATTTTGACCCACACCATTTACCCGACCCGCTGGCATATGCCCCCGGACCTTTCGATCCGGGGCCCGGCCATCCTCGTTTCCAACCATAAGCACTGGCTGGACCCTTTCCTGATCGGCATCAAGGTCAGGGATTACGAAATCCACTACCTGGGCAAAAAGGAACTGGTGAAAACCAGGATCGGCGAAAAGCTGCTGGACAAGCTGCACATGATCGTGGTGGACCGGCACAACAGCGACCTCAAGGCCATGCGCGCCTGCGTGGACACCGTCCGCAAGGGCTACATCCTGGGCATCTTCCCGGAAGGCACCCGCTGCAAGGACACCACCATGGAGCACCTGGAGACCGGCTGCGCGCTGATCGCTCTCCGGTGCAAGGCGAAGGTTTACCCGGTGCTGATCGACAAGCCCTGCCGCCTGTTCCGCCGCGTGAATGTATACTACGGCCAGCCCCTTTCCCTGGACGATCTGTACGAGGCCTCGCCCAGCAACGAAACCGCGGAAGAGATGAACCGCCGTCTCCGCCAGGGCGTGCTTTCCCTCGCGCCGGCGGAACAGCCGGGGCGAATCGCCTGACACGGCGGTTTCTGCCGGCCAAGTGGTTTTTTCAGACCGTTTTTTGCGCCGATTTTGTAAAAAAGTGGTTTTGAAAACCCCATTTCCGGGCCATAAAGAAGGATTTTCCGGGCTTTGTGTCGAATACATACCCGGAACGGTTTCAGAGAAGAACGGGCCGGCAGGCCACGGGGGACGAACCTCATCCGGCCCTGCGGGCCACCTTCCCCAAAGGGGAAGGCTTCATGAGTGTCCTGTCGCTTCAAAACCCTTCCCTTCTGGAGGTCCGCAGCGCCCGGAAAACAGGCCGGTGGGGTTCTGAGGGCCTGGAAAACCGTCCGGTGAACAGTTTTCACCGAAGAACGGGCTGGTAAGCCCCGGAACAATTTCAGTGAAGAACGGGCCGGCAGGCCCAAAAGCCTTCCCCTATGGGGAAGGTGTCAGCGAAGCTGACGGATGAGGTTTCCTCGGATGAGGTTTCCTCTCTGGAAGATGAACTTCGAAGCGGGCCGGATGAGGTTATCCCCCGGCACTCTCCATCCGTTTTTCCTCCCTGCCCCCGTTCTTCCCCTGCAGGTTTTCTGCGTTTTTATTTCGCGCGTCATCCTTCGCGCTGTTTTCAAAGGAGCTTTTCATGAGCCGCATCACGGATCTGGGCATTGATCTGGGTACCTCGAACGTCCTGATTTACGGGCGCAACCGGGGCA
>CAMJXZ010000305.1 GCA_946409855.1 uncultured Clostridia bacterium
ACAACCGACAAGGGGCACCCCGTAAGCCTTCCCCGCGCGGCGGCGCGAAGCGCCGGATGAGGTTCCCCTTGCCTCGTTTTGCGTCCGACCGCGGGCACAGAGAACCGTCCCCTGTGTTTGCAGTAAAAAAGAACAGGGTGATTAAGCCGTGATAGATATTACTTTGCTCGGGACCTCGGCGCTCGTTCCCCTGCCGGAACGGGCGCTGACCGCGGTGACGCTGACCTGCGCCGGCCACACCGTTTTATTCGACTGCGGCGAGGGCACCCAGAGCGCCGCGAGAAAAGCCGGCGTCAGCCTGATGAAGGCGGACTTTATCGCTTTGACCCATTATCACGGGGATCACATTTTCGGTCTTCCCGGCCTGCTGCAGACCATGTGCAGCCTGGACCGCACGGCCCCCCTGTACATCACCGGCCCCGCCGGACTGCAGGATGCGCTTGCGCCCATACTGAAGCTGGCAGGCTCCGTCACCTACGACATCAGGCCGATCACCCTTCCGGACGGGGGGCTTCGGCCCGCGGACCTGGTGAGGGGCTGGCCAACGGAAGCAAAGCTGGCCGCCTTCAGTACAGAGCACCGGGTGCCCAGCCAGGGCTACTGCTTTACGCTGGAGCGGGCAGGCAAATTCATGCCGCAGCGGGCCAGGGACCTGGGCGTTCCCGTGAACCTGTGGGGCGTTCTGCAAAAGGGGCAGACCGTTCGGCTGGGCGACGCCCTGATCCGTCCGGAGCAGGTATTGGGCGAGGCGCGCAAAGGGCTGAAATTCGTGTTCTCCGGCGACACGGCCGCCTGCCCCGCGCTGACGAACGCGGCCAGGGGCGCTGACCTCCTGATTAGCGAAGCGACCTACGGCGAAAATGAACAGGCGGACCTGGCCGTCGATCACGGACATATGAACTTTGCGCAGGCAGCCCTTACCGCCTCGCAGGCCGGGGCCGGGCTGCTTTGGCTGGCCCACTACTCCCAGATGATCAAGGATCCCCGGGATTACCTGCCCAACGCCGCCAGGATCTTTGAAAACACCGTATGCGGCACGGACGGCATGAGCATTACCCTGGGCTTCGGGAAGGAATAATACGATCACGGGGCGGCGCCCGGGAAAAGCAGCGCCGCCCCCGGAAACCCGGCGATCCCCCCGGTCCGTTACGTCATAGCCCTTCTGAGGTGCCGCATAGAGAAAGTCGACGGCCTGATCGAAACGGCCGTGGGCAAATACGCCGGCGAACCGGATATCCCCGCTGCCGGCGTCGGGGAAGATCATACGTCAGAAACTCCCCGATCCTGAAATCCGCAGGCACTCCGCCGATCCATCGGCATCAAGGGCGATCCGGAAAAGCTGGTCTTAAGCGTCGGCGGCGAACCCCTTGATCTGGACCTGGCGCTGTCCGTGCCCGGCTTTGAGGACCGGCCCCTCAGCTACTTCGGCGTGCGCTGGGAGCTGGCCGGCGGTGACGCGGCCGGCGCCGCCCTGACCGTTTCGGAAGACGGCGGCAAAGCATCCCTCGCTCCCGTGCGGGCCGGCAGCACCTGGCTGTTCGTCCACGCGGACGGCCTGGGCACCGCCATCATTCCCGTGGAAGTAAAGAAAAAAGCACTCGTTTTCTGCGCAAAAGCACACCGGACACGGGACACATGCAGGGCGGAGGTGTTCTTCTCCGTCCTGCGGGCGTTTCCCCGCCGCTTTTCAGGGGCCTGCGCGGCCCCTGAGACCCCGCGGCAGGGGCGTTTTGCCCCTGCACCCCATTTCTTATGCGTCTGACAGGAGGTATACCGTTATCATGGATGATTACACCCCTTCACAAACTGATTGGAAGCTGTTCCGTGAACGTCTGCCGGTATGGCAGCAGAACCATATGATCCGGCTGTGTGAGGAATACGCAGCGGTGCTGACCGGCAGCGGAAAGGGCGGAGAAGCTTTCTGGGAAATTGAAAAACGCATTCGCAGGGATAAATTGAGCCCCGGGGTGATCACTGAGGTAAAAAGATCCATGATGCTGATGATCATAAGCAGACTCCTTATCGACCGGGTGATCGGGTGGGATGACCTTGAGCCTTTCAGCGACGATGTGAAGGCACGCATCCGGATCCTGACAAAGAGTTCCCATTGGTAACGCATTCCGCCCGGCAGGATTCCTTCCCCGGGCCGGTGAATTATTATACCGGCAGACGCTTCATATCCCCCGCGGGCCGTACCCGGGTGAACCGTCGTGCCATCCTTCATCCGGCATTTCCGGGACTTATTCGATAAAACACGTGATCGGAGGTCATTTTTATGAGGAAGAGCCTGGCTGTTTTATTGTCCCTGGCGCTGCTTACGCTGTGCTTCGGCACGGCATTTTCGGAAGGCGGGACCGCTCGCCTGGGGGAAAAGTACGCGGATTTCACCGTAACGGACACCCAGGGGAACACCTTCACCCTTTCCGAAGCCCTGAAGACCCATGACGCCGTGCTGATCAACTTTTTTGCCACCTGGTGCCCGCCCTGCAAAATGGAGTTTCCCTTCCTGAACGAAGCGTACGAAAAGTACGCCGGCCGTGCCGCGTTCCTCAGCCTGTCCACCTATCAGGAGGACACCGTGGAAATGATCGAGGCGTACCGCGTGGAACACGGCGTGTCCTTCCCCATGGGATGGGACGAGGGCGCCCGGATCGACTCCTATACCAATGTCCCCGTCTACCCGACGACGGTGGTCATCGACCGTTTCGGCAATCTGGCGTTCCATCACGCCGACGTGTTCCACAGCGCGGCGGAGGTCGCGCGGGTGCTGGATCATTTCCTGGGGGACGAATATACCGAAACATCCGTGCTGGATGGGATCCCGCTGGACACTTCCACCATCGCGTACCCGGTATCCGCGCTCAGGGGGATGACCGTGGAGAACGCGTCCCCGCGGACGGTCGAATTCCGCGCGGCGGACATTCCGGCGCCGTTCATGGGATATGTGGTCACGGAGGACACGGCGCGCCTGCGCATTGAAATAGCCGCGAAGGACAATATGTCCGGCATGCTCTTTACGGACGGCGAGACCGTCAGTATGGTCCGGGACATGCCGGTGGAAAAAGGCGCCTTTATATTCAGCCTGCCGATGCCCGGCGACAGCCTGGGCTATGTCACCTGCGAGCTTTGCGACGTGCTTCTCGGCCCGGACGACGCGGACACCGTCGATATCTTCCTGCTCGCGTCCGAGGACGCCATTGAAGAGGCGGCGGGTTTTCTCCGCAGCCGCGGCTATCAGGATGTTTCCTGGCAGTTCGCGGACGCCGCCGCTGCTGAGGAGGCGGCCGCGGAGCGCTATACCGTGCATATCCTGGACCAGTACGGAGCGCCCGTGGCCGGCGCGGCCGTCATCTTCTGCACCGACGCCACCTGCACGCCCTGCCTGTCCGACAGCACCGGGACCGCCGCCTTTGACGGCGCGCCGGAAAATTACCATGTGCAGATCCTGAAGCTGCCGGAGGGATACAGCTTCGACGAAGGCTTCGACATGTATACCGGCGCCGATCGAGGCGAATGGGTGCTGCGCGTCCGGAAAAACTGACAGGAAAACGGGCTTTGCTTCGCTTCGCCCGAGAGTTTAGAGTTGAGAGTTGAGAGTTGAGATATAAAATGGTTTCGCAGTTCCATTTTTGTATCTCCTCCCAAGTTACCTTATCCGCCCGGTCCGTATCGTGGACCGTTTCCATCTCAACTCTGTCTTTCCGTTGGCGGCGAAGCCGCCGGATGAGTTCACCCGCTCAGCCGCATGCCGCGAACGTATCGGATAATGAGAGCCGATCCGGTCGGATACCGACTAAGAAGTTTGAGCCGGTAAGGAACGGGCATGACGGAGGACCTCATCCGTCTCCTCGCTGACGCTCGGAGCCACCTTCCCCAAA
>CAMJXZ010000306.1 GCA_946409855.1 uncultured Clostridia bacterium
GTGCCGGATTGGCGATCCGGATCATGTTCCCGTAGCCTTTGTTCCGCTTGCGGAAGAAAAGCCCTGTCAGCATAAACACAGCAAGGGTACACAGGAGCAAAAGAATCAAATCGAGCGTTTTATCGCGTGATCCGGGGAAGAGGATGGTGCTTAGCATACCGCAAATCCTGCCGCCAAGCTGCTGTATACTGTATCCCGTAGTCGCCACGAAAACTGCCGTCAGCAGCTTACAATCCAGCCACAAATAGACGATCCCCAGAACCAGCAAAAAGTGACCGATATAGCGCACCAGACTGACGGTCATGCTCCCTTTGTGGCTCTGCATATAAAACGACCACAGGATCACGCACAGGATATCCACTGCCAGTGCAGCGGAGAAGAAAACCCAGCCGTGTTTGCGCTTTGGCTGCTTGAACGCGATGGTCAGCGCGCCAAGGAGCGTAAACAGTTCAAACATATGCGACCTTAAAAACGATAGTGCTTCCGCCACGGCTTCTCCTCTCCTGTTCTTACGCCCGCCTTTGGGTGAAATAGGTATGCAAAGTTTCCACAAAGGCTTTCTTTCTGGAATGGCTCACCAGCAATTCCGTGTCGCCCAGGAAAACCGTAAATCCGTCCAGACCCGTGACCCGCTGCAAATTGACGAAATACCCGCTGTTGCACCGGAAGAATTCATCCGGCGGCAGGGTTTCTTCCACCTGCTTGCCGTTGCCGTAATAGACCAGCTCACCGTCGTCGGTGTGGTATACAATGCGGTGCCCCTGCAATTCCACATAACTCAGTGCGGACAGAGGCAGACGCCTGAATCCTCCGCTGTATTTCAGCTGAATATATTTTTCTGTATCATGCCGGCATTTCTTTTCGATCTTTTCCATTTTCAGCGAGAAAGAGGCAAAACGAATCGGCTTGATGATATAATCCGCCGCGTTGTATTCGTAGCCGTTCACGGCGTATTGGAACAGTTTCGTGACAAACACCAGCACGGTCTGGCTGTCTTTTTCCCGCAGCTTCTCCGCGGTTTTCAGACCGTCCATAAAAGGCATTTCCACGTCCATGAAAACCAGATCGAATACCGCTTTTTCATCGGACAGAAAAGCGGCTCCATCTGAAAACCGTTGGATGGAAAACACGCTTTTATGTTCCTGGGCATACTTGTTCAGGCAGTCGTTCAATACTTTCGCCTCCCGATCGTCATCTTCCACGATTGCGATCTGCAGCATGCCGCAACTTCTCCTTTCCGCTTTCCTATTATGTTTTTTGTCCATAGTAGCACAGCATGAAACGATTGTCAAATCATCCGAATTCATTATGAAACGGTCTGGCAGTAAGGTAATGGGCTGTGAAACTTTTTTGCCTTTCCCATATGCAGAAATAACCATGCCTTCGGATTGCAAAAATACCCTGCAGCAAGGGCAGGGTGCCGTAGACGGTTTTCGTTTTTTCCTTTGTTTAATTGACAAGGGCGGATCAATCAGATAAGGCGGTGCTGTTCTTATCCGGGCTTCAGTAAACGGTAAACATCTCCCGTATCATGTCCAGGTCCGAGGTCCTCGTCAGCGCCAGGCGCAGGAGGATGGCGGCTTTCTGGGGGGAAAGGTTGTCGGCGGCGACGGTGTTTTCGCACAGGAGGTTGTCCGGGATGATGATGCCGTCGTCGATCCGGGAGGAGACGACCACCGGGACGGAAAGCTCCCCGATCACCTGCTTGTAGCTTTCGCTGAATTCCCCGGCCCCCGCCCCGGCGATCACGATGCCCCTGGCGCGGGAGGCGGCGAAACGGAGGAGTTCCGGGTCCGCGTCCACCGCGAAATAAAGGATGGACACCTTCGGCAGCGACTTCAGGCCGGAAATGTCGAATTCCGTATCGGCGGTGTGGCGCTTGCCCGGGGTTTCATACATGTATACCTTGCCGTCCCGCACAACGCCGATGGCCCCCATTTCGCCGGCGGCGATGGCCGTGACGTGGTAGGTGCTGGTCTTGGTGACGGCGCGGGCGGAATAGATGCGGTCAGAAAAAACCACCAGAACGCCCTTGCCCGCGGCCGCGTCGGAGGCGGCGACGCACACCGCCTGGTACAGATTCATGGGTCCGTCCGCCGAAATGGAGGTGGAGGGCCGCATGGAGCCCGTCAGCACCACGGGCTTTTGGGTCTTTACCGTCAGGTTCAGGAAATAGGCCGTTTCTTCCAGGGTGTCGGTTCCGTGGGTGATCACAAAGCCGGCTATGTCTTCGTCCGGCGCCATGGTGTTGATGGTCTGCGCCAGGTCGAGCCAGATGGCGTCGGTGATGTCGTCGGAATTGATGTTGCACACCTGCACCGCCTCGATTTCCGCCACTTTCGCCACTTCCGGGATGCCCTGTACCAGGATATCGGCGGTGAGGCTGCCGGGCCGGTACCCGGCGGTCTTGCTTGTTTCTCCCACGCCGGCGATGGTCCCGCCGGTGGCCAGGATCACGACCTTTTTCCGCACAGGATCTCCTCCTTCCGCAAACGAAGAATCACAGAGGATTGCCGCGAGGATCATGGCTGTCAGGATGAGCAGCGCTTTTTTTGCCGTTCTCATAGACATGCTTCTCCCTTTTCCTGATAAGTCATCACTGCGGTTGTTTCCTGCCGTCACGGGCGTCCGGATCTCATGGGAGAACGCCTTTTAAGCCTGCCTGAGAACAAGACAAAAAAGCTGTGCAGAAGGGGGCGCGCACGCCCCGGTTCCCCACAGCTTTTATGCTTTGCTCAGTCGTCTTCGCCGGGATCGTCCTCGTCGTCCCCGTCTTCCAGTTCGTCTTCGGGAGTTTCGGGGAACAGCGGCTTGTGGCAGCTGGGGCAGAGGTAATCCTCGTCGAAATCGAAATCGTCGATGGAAAAGGACATCGCGCTTCCGCAGTGCGGGCAGGAATACTCCACTGTGCGGTCGTCTTCCTCGCCGTCTTCCTCTTCCTCGTCCTCGTCGTCTTCCTGGCCGTCGAAGAAAGCCTCTTCAAGGTCGCTCAGGTCGTTGTCGATGCTTTCGACGTAGTCGTCAAGTTCCTCGTGGTCCTTGCGCAGGCTGCCCAGTTCGGCGGCCATTTTGTAGACGATGTCGGCCAGCTTGGAAATGACTTTGCCTTCTTTGCTGTTCAGGTCCAGTCCGCAGCCTTCGATGAGGCCCAGCAGCCTGGCAGCGTCTTCGGACAGATTGCTCATGTTTATCTCCTGTAAAGAGAGTCGGGCCGGGTCAGGGCGGCGTGCCGCGCGGGGCGTCCGCCGGTTTGATCAGGCGCGGGACAGGTATTCGCCGTTGCGGGTGTCGATCTTGATGACGTCGCCGATGTTGATGAACAGGGGGACCATCAGCTCGTAACCGGTCTCGCAGGTGGCGGGCTTGAAGGTGTTGGAAGCGGTGTCGCCCTTGAAGCCGGGTTCGGTCTTGGTGATCTCCAGTTCGACAAAGTTGGGCGCTTCCACGCTGAAGGGCTGGCCCTTGAAGTAGCGGATGGTCACGTTGGTGTTTTCCTTTACGAAAACGATGGCGTCTTCCACCGCGTCCTTGCCAAGGGGCATCTGCTCATAGGTCTCGGGATCCATGAAATAGTACAGGTCCCCGTCGTTGTACAGGTACTGCATTTCCTTGGTTTCGATGATGGCACGGGGCATTTTGTCGGTGGGATTGAAGGTGCGTTCCACCACCGCGCCGGTCATGACGTTCTTGATCTTGGTGCGAACGAAAGCCGCGCCTTTTCCGGGCTTCACATGCTGGAAGTCAACGATGTTCCAAACGCCGCCGTCCCATTCGATGGTAATGCCTTTTTTGAAATCTCCCGCCGTAATCATGCTTTGAATTCCTCCGTTTGCTTTATAGAGTATGTATCACAATAGGCCCGTCTCAGACGCCGCCTA
>CAMJXZ010000307.1 GCA_946409855.1 uncultured Clostridia bacterium
ATGCCGTCCTGGATCGCGCCGACGATGGCCATCGCGCCGATGCATACGGTCAGGGAAGCCGTCAGGAAGCCGTTCACAAACCCCTGGTCCTTCGCGTTGCCGGTCTTGACCTTCAGCCATTCCCCGAAGCGCTCAAAGCCGCGCTCGATGTTGATGATCTCGCCCGCCAGGCCGCCCAGGGCCAGGCAGGCCACCACCAGCATGGCCCCGCCGCCCGGAAACAGATCGTTATGCAGCATGTACTGCATGGTTCCCGCGATGCCGATCATCAGCGTACCGGCCCCGCATGCCATGGTCAGCGTCTCCTGATGCCTGTCCTTCAGCAGCCTGCCGAACAGATGCCCGCAGATGCCGCCGGCAATGATCGCCCCTGTGTTGACCAGCGTTCCAATCATGTTTTACCTTCCAGTTTTATTTTCCGGATCCGTGTATTATTGTACCGCAAGTCTGAGCAGTTTGTCACCTTCCGATACAGATGTTTTGTTTTTTTCCTGTGCTGTACCGCCGGCATCATGAAAGAGCCGATCCGCGTGATTCCTGCTTTCCATGTTTCCGCGCGTCATTGACACGGCGGTTTTTGATGTGATAGACTTTGTATGGCCGGCAAGCTGTACAAAGAATAAAATCCCATTCCAAACCGGGTTTCTGCCCGGATCGGGTGTCAGGAGATGAGAACGTGACGGAAACGGGACCCGCCGGACGGAGGATCGCAGTGATCCTGCCCGGCATCGGCTATACCTGCGACAAGCCGCTTCTGTATTACAGCGGGAAGCTGGCCCGGTCTTTGGGCTATGAGGTGCTTCCCGTTCCCTACGGCGGCTTTCCGCCCAAGGTGCGGGGAGACCGGGCGCGGCTGCTGGAATGCGCTGAAATCGCCCTGAAGCAGACAGGGATCATGCTTCAGGAGGTAGACTGGGCCAAGTATGAGGACATCCTCTTCTTCTCCAAAAGCATCGGTACAGCGGCCGCGGCCCGATACGCGTTTCTGAGCGGCATCCCCTGCCGGCATATACTGTATACGCCCCTGGAAGAAACCTTTTCCTGCCCCATCCCGAATGCCGCCGCCTTTCACGGCACGGCCGACCCATGGGCGGATACGGAGCGGGTCCGTGGTTTATGTGAGGCGCGGCACATTCCGCTGTACATCACGGAAAACGCCAATCATTCCCTGGAAACAGGGGATCCGGAAGCGGACCTGAACATCCTGCGCGACGTCATCCGGCAGGCGAAGACATGGATTCAGCCCAGCGGAACATGAACAGACAAGGAGGTTTATATGCCCCGGCAAAGTGTTTTTGACATGCCTTTTCAGAAAGTGTACCCGCTGCTCGTCCAGAAGGCGGAAAGGAAAGGAAGAACCAAAGAAGAAGCGGACCGGGTCATATGCTGGCTGACGGGGTACCCGGACATCAGCGCCGTCGGCGATGTTTCCTACGGCACGTTCCTGGCTGAAGCTCCCGCCTGGAACCCAAGCGCGGAGCGGATCACCGGAACCGTCTGCGGAATCAGGGTAGAAGAAATCAGCGACCCGATGACCCGCCGCATGCGCCAGCTCGACAAGCTGATCGACGAACTGGCCAAAGGCAAGGCCCTGGAAAAGGTGCTCCGGTGACCGGATGGGCGCGTATCCGTCCCGCATCCGGCGATCAGCGCGGCCCGGAGCGGAAGTGACAAACAAACACGCGGGAAAGGAAATATCATAATGGAGAATGCGAATCCTTTGGACAAGCGGTCATTTATCCTGGGCATGGTGACTGCGTTTTCTGAATGCGTCGCGGCCGGCTGCAAGCAGCTGGCTTTTTCCCCGCCGCTGACGCACGGGGATTATCTGCTGGTTTCGGAGGAAGCCTGCGATATTATCAGAAAGCACGGCCTGCTCTCCTGGCACGAAGAGAACCTCGACCGGCCGGAGACTGCCCGTGTGGAATGGATTCTGATCGCGGGAAGGCAGGAGACCATCGACGCGTATACCGCCCTGCGGGCACAAGGTTTCAGCCCCATGGATTCCCTCCGGCCTTTTTCGGAGCTCCTGAGCTACCGGCCAGAACGGAGCATCCGCACCGGGTACGACGCGTACCGGACGCTTTTCCCCGAATAAAAACAGACCGCCGGGTCATTCGGACCGGTTTTATCCTCACTTCCGGATGAACCGTTCATCCGTTCCCGTTCCTTCGTCCACCAGCCGCTCCACGGTCATGTGCAGGTCGTATTTTTCCCGGAGGGCAGAAAGCTTTGCCATCATGGGGCTGGCGTGATGGGCGTCGATGGCGGCCTGGTCCCGCCAGCTGTCGATCAGAAGGACGGTCTCCGGGTCATCCAGCGGCTGAAAATACCGGTAGCGAAGGTTCCCTTCCTCCGCCCGGATGGCGTCTGCGATCCCGGAGGATTCCATCTCCTCCGCAAATGCCCGCGCGGCCCCCTTTGCGCCATGATAAAACAGATGAACGGTAATCATCGAAAACACCTCACGAATATCCTGTATGAGGGCGTATCCCGGCAGGAAAACGTCTTTTTCCGCAGACGGTCCTTGTCCGGCATCCGCCCTTCGTCTGAATGATTTCTGAACCTTCGCGTTCCATCAAAAACAGCAGTCATCAAAACCTGCTGTTCCCTGGCGTGAAACCATTGCATTGATTCAATGAGACCAGGGGTCACAGTCAAATCGGAAAATGGGACCAAAATCTCTGGCCGCAACATGGAGGCCAAGGTCACACTTCGGTTATCTGGTCATAAGACGTTAGGTGCTGCCCCTTGTCTCGATTTGCGGCTATCTGTTTCGGCGCATCAAATCTTGCCAAAGGGAGATACGTCTCTGACGAAGCAGAAAGTGCTTGACTGTCCTATGATAATCAGAGAGAAAGCATTTTAGGGGGTTCTTTTATGTCAAGACAACTCGATCCGCACTATGCTGAGCTGCTTACAAAGATTCCCGGGTTCCTGGAGAAGCAGATCGATCCGGTCGTCGAGCGGCTGCTGGAAGCTGTTCCGGATTTCCAATCTTTTCTGGATGTCAACAAATACCTCGACGAACTGTGTGCCCGCGACCCGCGGTGTATGCGCCTGGATTCGAATGAATACAAATTTCAAAGTTATTATTTTCTCACGGGTTTACGTTTCGTGCTCTCCTCGAACTTCATTTGTATGGCCAGTGCGAATCGTCAAGCCATTCGTTTTGCGCCGGAAGTGATTGATGGCCGTGATATCGGGGAAGGCAGCGTCCTGTATGTGACACGTATTGAAGGTACAGAGGCAGGCAATGTAGTCCCCTTTCACCGGGTGAGAGATATGGTACCGATTGCTCAAAGGGAAGCGGCTTTACGGGAGATCGAATCTGTATTGCGCCGATATAATTACTATTACAAGTCATCACTGGACTGGCGCAGCTGGTTCGTCATCCCTGCAACCGAGCGGCTGATTCTTTTGGACTTCCGAGGCGCAGCCCGTGCGTCTGAGGAACGTCACCCGGAAGTGCTTCGGAAAGCCCGCGAAGCACTGGGGCTTCCGATCAAATAATGGCACTGCCTGGGGGATGGGCGGTTTGGAGACTATGAAGGAGAAGCGGAGGTGCTGTCCGCCCGCATGCAATGTCCCTTAGGAAACGCCCCGAAATCAGGACTTAAAACACAAAAAAGTCACAACCCCAATCTCGTATCAAAATCAGGGTTGTGATGTGGCGGAGAGTTAGGGATTCGAACCCTAGAAGCCTTTCAGCTTACAGCATTTCGAGTGCTGCACCTTCGACCACTCGGACAACTCTCCACAATCCGGTCTTTTCCTGCGCTGTTTTAAAGCGCAGGATTATTATATCTTTTTGTCCGGAAGCTGTCAAGCAAATTCATCCGGATGATTCTGATTTGGAATCAGATTTCCCTTCATT
>CAMJXZ010000308.1 GCA_946409855.1 uncultured Clostridia bacterium
CCTTGTAAGAAGGATTAGACATGCATTGTTCTGCGGAGGGGGTGATCAGGGGGAAGCTTCCCCCTGATTGAAATCCGCAGCGGCGGCATGTACGCCGCGAGGAGCATTTTTGCGGAGGTTAGCTTGCCATCCGGGAGCAAAAATGCGTTCCTTGCGGATTTGCCGCCCGGGAGCCCTGTAAGGGCGACAGGCAAATCCGTTCGGGGGGTTCCGTAGGGGGGTCGCAAGACCCCCTTGCGGTAACTGTTCAGTCCTCGACTGAACAGTTACGTTTCATCAATCTTCATCTCCCCGCCGGTATTTTATCATAACCGGCCGGGCTGTGTAAAGGAGCGCACGATGGCGGATCAGGAGAAAAAAAGCGGCGGTTCCCTGTGGACGAAACTCTTTGGGGACCGGCCGGACGGCGGACCGAAGCGCCGCAAAGGCATTGGCGGGGAACGGGCCGCCGCGCTGGAGATCCCTTCCGGGACGCCTGCCCATTACCATGAAACCAGGCCGGAAGGGCTGACAGCGGAAGAGGCGGAGAAGCGCCGCCGGTCGGGCCACGGCAATACCGTCCGGCAGGAGCAGGGAAAGAGCGTGGCCAAAATTGTCGCGGGCAACCTGTTCACCCTTTTTAACCTGCTGAACGTGGGCCTGGCGGTCTGCCTGCTGCTGGTGGGCTCCTATCGGAACATGCTGTTCCTGGGGGTCATGATCACCAACACCCTGATCGGCACCATTCAGGAGCTGCGCGCCAGGAAGACCGTGCAGAAGCTGCAGCTGCTGCACATGCCCCATACCCGCGTGCTGCGGGACGGGCAGGAGGAAACGGTGGAGCCCGGGCAATTGGTCCGGGACGATCTGATCATCCTCCATCCCGGCGAGCAGGTGCCGGCGGACGCTCTGGTCTGTGACGGCAGGGGCGCGGCGGACGAATCCCTTCTGACCGGCGAAAGCGACCCGGTGCAGAAGACCGAGAGAGACTGGCTGCTGTCCGGCAGCTACGTGACGGAGGGCCGCTTCACCGCCCAGCTGGTGTACGTGGGGGACCAGTCCTACGCGTCCCGGCTGACCCAGACGGCCCGCCGGATCAAAACGCCCAAATCGGTGCTGATGAACGACCTGAAGCGCCTGGTCCGGTACATCAGCTATCTGCTGGTGCCTGTGGGCATCCTGATGATGGTCAAGCAGTACTTCATTTTCCATACGCCCCTGGCAGAGGCGGTGCCCAAGATGGTGGCCGCCCTGATCGGCATGATCCCCGAAGGGCTGATCCTGCTGACCAGCGTGGCGCTGATGGTGGGCGTGGTGCGCCTGGGCAAGAAGGAGACCCTGGTGTCCGAGCTGTTCGGGATCGAGTCCCTGGCCCGGGCGGACGTGCTGTGCCTGGACAAGACGGGCACGCTGACCACGGGCCGCATGAGGGTCGAGGAGATGGTCCCGGCGGAAGGAACGGAGGAAGAGCTCCGGCAGGGCGTCGCCCGCTTCCTGAGCGCCTTTGACGACGAAAGCCCCACCCTGAACGCCCTGCGCGCCGCCGTCCCGCCCGACGCGCCGGAGGACGCCGCGGTGCTGCCCTTCTCCTCCCGGCGCAAGAAATCGGCCGCCTCCTTCGCCGACGGGACGACGCTGATCCTGGGCGCCCCGAGCTTCGTGCTGGAAGACACCGCCGCTTACAACGACCGGATCCGCGCCCTGACTGAACAGGGCTACCGGGTCGTGATGCTGTGCCGGGCCAGCGGCCCCATCTCGGCGGAGGAATGCCCGCCGGTGGACCGGGTGCTGGGGCTGATCGCCCTGAGCGACGAGCTGCGCCCCAACGTCCGGGAAACGCTGGCGTATTTCACGAAGCAGGACGTGCGGCTGTGCGTGATCAGCGGCGACGACCCGGTGACGGTATCCCACATCGCGCAGAAGGCCGGCCTGCCCGGGGCGGAGAAATACATGGACGCCGCGAAGCTGACCGACGACGAGTCCATGCGCCGGGCGGTCCGGGAGATCAACGTCTTCGGCCGGGTCACGCCCGAACAGAAAAAGCGGCTGGTGGCCGCCTTCCAGCAGGAGGGCCATTCGGTGGCCATGACCGGCGACGGGGTCAACGACATCCCGGCCCTCAAGGCGGCGGACTGCTCCATCGCCATGGGCACCGGCATCGACGCGGTACGGGGCGTGGCGCAGCTGACCCTGCTCAGCGGGGACTTTGGGGCCCTGCCCCAGGTGGTCGGGGAAGGCCGGCGGGTGATCGGCAACATCCGGAGGACCGCCACGCTTTTCCTGGTCAAAACGATCTTTTCCTTCCTGCTGAGCATGCTGACGCTGATCCTGCCGCTGCCCTATCCCTTCCAGCCCATCCAGCTGACGCTCCTGAGCACGCTGACCATCGGGGTGCCGGGCTTCTTCCTGTCGCTGGAACGGAACACGGAGCGGGTGGAAGGCAATTTCCTCCTGTCGGTGATCAAAAAGGCGGCCCAGGGCGGCGTTGGCGTCGCGGTCAGCGCGATCCTGGCTTCCTGTCTGACCATCTTCGGGCTGACCCGGGAGGAATGCTCCACCGTCGCGGTGCTCTCCGCCGCGGTGATCGGCCTGACGGAACTGGGCCTGGTCTGCTGGCCGTTCACCTGGCTGCGGGCCGGCGTGCTGGCCGCCATGAGCGGCGCGGTTTTCTTTGCCTGCCTGCGGTTCAGCAATGTGTTCTTCCTGACCATTGATAAAATGCCCCCCGCCGGCTGGATCGGCCTGGGCGCGGTGACGGTCATCGGCTTTGCCGCCATGTTCCTGACCCCGCTGCTCAACAGGACGCTGCTGCGGACGCTGCGGCGCGTCCGGGCGGGAAAGGGATCCGGCGGCAAAGACGGGGACGAAAAGAAGACCGAGGCGGCGTGATGAATTGGCGGAGGCGCGGAGCGTCCTCTGCCCGGAAGGCGGAAGAAGATGCTGCATGAAATGAGCGGGCCGGTGGTACACGGCCGGGGCAAGGGCGCCCGGGCCGGGTTTCCCACGGCCAACCTGGCGCTGAAGGGGGACGAGACGCTCCCCCCTTACGGCGTATACGCGACCCGGGTTTATCTTTCGGGCGGGGTGTACCTGGGTGTCACCGGCGTAGGGAGCCGGCCTACGGCCGACGACGGGCCGGAAGCGACCGTGGAAACCTGGCTGCCCGATTTCCGGGGAGACCTGTACGGGGAAACGATCCGGGTGGAATTCCTCCTGTATCTGCGGGAGATCCGGCGTTTTGCGGACATGGGAGCGCTGAAGGAGCAGATCGACCGGGACGCGGAACAGGCAAAGGCCTTTCTGGCCCGCTTCCCGGACGCTTCCGGGTACCTGACCTTCTCCCCGGAGGAGACCCGGGCGCTGGCCGCGCGGGCGGCGGAACGGCTGCGCGGGGGCAGCGTGCTGGCCCTGCGGGGGGACATGGGAGCGGGGAAGAGCGAGTTTTCCCGGGGCATCGCCCGGGGGCTGGGCATCACCGGCCCCGTGCCGAGCCCTTCCTTTACCATCCTGAACGTCTATGACGAGGGGCGGCTGCCGCTGTATCATTTCGACTGGTACCGGGTGCAGGAGGAGGACGAGCTGTTCGAGATCGGCGCGCAGGAATACCTGGGCGGGGAAGGCGTGGCCCTGGTGGAATGGGCGGAGCGCGCCGAGGACCTGCTGCCCGCCCGGCGGCTGGAGGTGCTGCTGCGTCCCCTGGACGGCAGCACCCGCCTGATCACCTTTGCACCGGCGGGCGGGGAAATCAATCCCCTGCGTATCTGTTCAGTCAAAGACTGAACAGATACCGCATGGGGGTCTTGCGACCCCCCTACGGAACCCCCCGAACGGATTTGCCTG
>CAMJXZ010000309.1 GCA_946409855.1 uncultured Clostridia bacterium
GGCTGGATCAGGCATATATCTCCGGCGCGCAGGTGGGAATGAAGGCCCTTTACCTGATGGACGCATTGCCCCTCCAGGACGTAGAACATTTCAAAGAAATCGTGATGGTGCGGTACTGCGGGCGTATAGCAGTTGTGCTTGGACACATGGATGCCTACGCGCCGGTCCGGGGTGAAAAAGGCGGCCTCCTTGTATTCCTGCCTGATCGTTTCCGGCCATTCCGGGATAATAAGCGCCTTTCTGCGGACCTCCTCAGGATCCAGCCGCGCGAGATACGCGTCAAAGCTTTCCGGACTGGAACGCGCCAGCCGGTAAGCACGGTAAAAGAGCTCGCTTTCATTAAGCGTACGCAATGTCCGGATCAACTGTTGTTCTGTCATATGCTCCCCTCCCTGTCGGGTCCCTGCGGGAACAGTATACATTTACGGGCCTGAAGCTGTCAATTTTACAGGAAAATATTATATCTCTTCGGATCAAACGGCAAATCTTTGACCTCTTTTTACTTTCATGACCACGGAAATATCAAAAATAGTCAGTCAAACAGCACAAATCTGCACATGGTGCAAACAGCGGAAGAGTTTTATAATAGCCTTGAAAGTTACGTTAAGTCATTTTTACACACCCGACAAAGGGAAAAGAGGTCGACCGATGCAGCTGATTTCGATCATTCCCGATTTTAAGCCAAAGAATGACAGCCGCCTGCTCGAAAAAGCCGAGCGTTTGAAGCCAAGTCTTTACCATACCTCATATCCGGCGCCGGCCGCGTGCCGGGTGAACGGTCAAGTGATCCCGAATGAAGCGCTGGGGGATATGCCGCTGAGCAGGGGGGATCAGGTTTTGCTCGACTTCGGGCGCCACATCGTCGGACGCGTATCGCTTTCGCTGGATCAGAGCGGTTCCGCCCAGGACGCCCCGGCATACATCCGGCTGGACTTTGCGGAAATCCCCGGCGAGTTCTCAGAAGATCCGCGGCAGTATCACGGCTGGCTCTCGAGCAGCTGGATCCAGCGGGAAGAAATGCATATCGATATCCTGCCGGCCCGGCTGGACCTGCCCCGGCGGTACGCCTTCCGGTATATCCGGCTCACGGTGCTGGACACCAGCCCAAAATACCAGCTTTTGATGCGCGGCGCATCCTGTGCAGGCGAAAGCTCCGCGGACGAAAGCGCGCTGCCTGTACACGCCTTTCCTGACGATGAACTGAAGCGGATCTATGAAGCCAGCCTTCGCACCCTGGCCGAATGCACTCAGCTGGTACTGGAAGACGGGCCCAAGCGTGACCGGCGGCTATGGCTCGGCGACCTCAGGCTGCAGGCGCTGACTTCTTATGTTTCCTATCGAAGCATCGCCCTGGTCAAGCGCTGCCTGTACCTGTTTGCCGGCTCCCGATTTCCGGACGGCCGCATGAGCGCCAATGTCTTTACCGACCGGGAACCCGCGGCGGACGACACTTTCCTGACCGATTACGCGCTATGGGCCGCGCCGACTCTGATGGAATACATGGCGGAAACGGATGACGCGGAAGCGCTGGAAGACCTGCTTGATCCGGTGCTTTATCAGGCAGATTACGTACTTGAGCACTTTCTGGAGGCAGACGGCATCGTGACCAAAGAAGCGGCGGACAGCGCTTTCATTGACTGGAGCGATGGTCTGGACAGGCGGACGGCCCTGCAGGGCATTCTCATTCAGGCGCTGGAAGCGTCGGCCTCCCTCTGCGGCCTGGCCGGGGATCCTGCCCGGGCGCAGTTCTACCGGGACAAAGCGGAAACGCTGCGGCAAACAGCCAGGCGGCTGCTGTGGTCGGAAGAATTAGGCTGCTTCCTGTCCGGGGACCAGGTCTCCATACACTCCCAGGTATTCATGATCCTCTCCGGTGTCATGCCAATGGAGCGGGCTTCCGCGGCCCTTGACAAGGCGATGTCCTTCCCCGGGAGCCCGCGGATGATCACCCCCTACATGCATCACTATTATGTGATGGCCCTGCTGGCGGCGGGACTGAGAGGTCCCGCGGAAAAACACCTGCGGGAATACTGGGGCGGCATGCTTAAGACCGGTTCCGACACCTTCTGGGAAAGCTGGGACCCTTCGGATCCGGACGGTTCCCCGTACGGCGGCCGCATCGTCAACAGTTACTGCCACGCCTGGAGCTGCACCCCGGCCTATATCATCAGCCGGCATCTGCTTTCATCACCTACCTGATCAGCATTGGAGGAGATCCCCATGAACAACAAACAGGCACTGAATCCCTATCTCCCCAGTTGGGAATACGTTCCGGACGCGGAGCCGCATATCGTCAACGGGCGTGTGTACATCTACGGCTCACACGACCTGTTCAATGGGCTCAACTTCTGCCTGGGCGATTATGTCTGCTGGTCCGCCCCCGTGGATGATCTGGGCAGCTGGACGTATCACGGCTGCATCTATCGCCGGGAACAGGATCCCGCCGCTCCCCGGATCCGCCTGACCAACGGCCTGGCCGCTCCGGACATGGTGGTGGGACCCGACGGGAAGTATTACCTGTATTATTTCATGGGCGGCACCAAAATGATCTCCGTCGCGGTGTGTGACGAGCCCGCCGGAAAATACGAATTCTACGGCTATGTAAAATACAAGGACGGCACGCCCATCGGCAAACGCGGCGAACCTTTTCAGTTTGATCCCGGCTGCCTGATGGATGAAGACGGGCGGCTCTACCTGTACACCGGCTTTGCCTTCGGCGGCAATCCCATCCTGCTGGACGGATCCACGCCCACCAGGCACGGTCCGATGTTTTTTGAGCTTGATCCCGGCGATATGCTGACCGTAATCTCCGGCGACGATCTGAAATACATCGGCGTCCTGACAAGTGACGAAGCCAAGGGCACGCCATATGAGCGGCAGCCCTTCGGGGAAGCCAGCTCCATGCGTAAATTCAACGGCAAATACTATTTCATCTACAGCTCGCTCAACAGCCATAACCTGTGCTGGGCGGTCAGCGACCGGCCGGACGGCGGGTTTGAATACGGCGGCATCCTGGTCAGCTGCGGCGACATCGGCCTCCCCGGCGTACCCGATGTGAAGCATGCACGGATGTGCACCGGCAACACCCATGGGAGCCTCATTGAGATCGGCGGCCAATATTATGTATTCTATCACCGCCATTCCAACCGAAAGCAGTCCTCCCGCCAGGCCTGCGCCGAGCGGATCCGGTTTGAGGACGGCCGCTTTTACCAGGCGGAGATGACCTCCTGCGGCCTGAACGGGGGACCGCTGAGCGGCAAGGGCGTTTATCCGTCGTATATTGCCTGCAATGTCTACGGACGCAGCGGCACGCGTTTTCTGTCCATGATCAAGCATCCCAAGGGCGCGGATCCCTTCCTGACCCAGCGGGGCGGCGACCGCGAGGAAGGCGACGACCAGTACATTTCCAACTTCTGCACCGGCTGCACAGTCGGCTTCAAATATTTCGACCTGAGCGAAACGACCGCCGTCACCGTGCGCCTGCAGGGATATGGAAACGGCTGCGCCGTGACCGTGCGTACCGACGAACACGGCCAGCCCGTATGCCGCATCCCGGTGGAAACGGCGCTCCAGGAAAAAGCCTTTACCGGCAGCCTGCCCAAGGGCCTTGGCAGCAAGGAAGCGCTGTATTTCAGCGTCGAAGGCAAGGGCGGTACGTTTGACTTCAACTCCTTCGAACTGTCCTGATCCTCTCCCCAACGTCATTCCCCCGCGTCCGGCGGGCGAATCAAATAATCCATTCAGGAAAGGAAGTATGACACATGGGTAAACTTTCCGGTTTCTTCCGGGGCATGGCTGCGCTGATGGCC
>CAMJXZ010000310.1 GCA_946409855.1 uncultured Clostridia bacterium
TGACGCTACTCAGGCCGGGGTTGCGGACCTGCTTCATGGTGTCCCACGCGTACCATTTGTCCTTGTTGTCGCCGCTCCCGGTATAGGCCAGGAAATCCGTGCTGCGGACGTAATACTCGCCCTGAAGGGGTTCATCCTGCGTATAGTGCGTGATATAGCCGATCACGTAACCGTCCTCGTTATACACGGTCTGGCTCGGGGTATTTTTCCCCACGGCCCCCGCGTCGAAATCCCACCAGCCGCGCTGGAAGACGGACGTGGTCTCGGGCGCGTAGGTGACCGTATACTGCTCGTCTTCGTTCACCGCGTATTCGACGCGGTAGATGCTCAGGGACTTCTTTTCGTCGTTGCGGTACTCGGCTTCGGCGGAACGGATATAGCTGCCCTTTTTATACTCGACGGATACCGATGATACGTACCACGTATCCATAAAGTAACCCGTTCTGTCCCCCCACCACCACCAGTTGTCGTTGTACCATACGCCGTCGGCGCCTTCATGGCTTTCCGCCACGGGCACCCAGGTGTATTCGATCGATGTATCCGGTCCGCTCTGGCCTGACCTGAAATAATCCTCGTGATTGTGCAGGCTGATGCTCCACGGGACCCATCTGCCCCAGTAGAATTCATATTCGATCTGCAGATCGCCCACGGTGACCTGGAACCAGATGTCGTTCAGGTCCTCCTCTTCCGGATCGATCAGGAAACGGATGTCCGCTTCCCCGCAGCCGTCCCCGTCGATGGGAATCACGGCTCCGTACATGGAATAATACGGCTCATCCTTGGAAGCCTGCTTCTCCTTTTCGGGATCGTACATTTCCCCGTCAAACAGGCGGGACAGGATGCATTCATCCACCGGGCCGCTGAACCGGATATAGAGCTTCCCGTCCGGGTCGGGCGCGGCGGGACAGGGATCGCCTCCGTCGACGGTGTCCATCCGGACCGTCAGCTCCGGCACCTGCGGGACATCGGGCAGGCCCAGCTTCGTAAGCCTGTACGGAATAAACAGGGTCGTATCATCCTCGGAAAACGCCGCTGCGGGCATCAGCGCCAGCAGCGCCGCCGCCAGCAGCGCGCATATTTACAAAAACGCTTTTTCACGCGGTATCCTCCTTCCCTTTTGATCGTAAAGCGCCGCAATTCATGAACAAAATATGAACATCAATGCCATATTATGGCAAATCGCCCCGTTTGTCAACCGCTTTCCGGGACAAATATCATACAAATATCATACAAAGGAGGAAGTGGAAAAGAGGCAGCCGGGAAGAAGCAGCCGCGCAGGACAAACCGGTTGATCCCGTCCGGACGCGAAAACGGACAGCGCCTTGCCGGAACCATATCCGGCGGGGCGCTGTCCCTCATATACCGCTGTCCGCGCTGAAGCGAAGCAGACTATTTCCCGTATTTTTCCAGGAAGGAATGCTCCTGCCCGTCCTCTTTCCAGCCCGGGAAGGTCTGGATGTTGACGGTGTGCAGGGAGGCGAAGATGCGGCGCTCGATGTCCGGCTCGGTGGTTTTCAGGTCCCTGATCATCTGCTTGACGAAGCGGCGCTTGGACACTTCCTCGCGGTTTTCGCTCCGCTCGGTCAGCCGGCAGGCGCAGGTCAGGAAGGAAAGCCTGTTGTAGCAGGCCCAGGCGACCACGTCCTTTTCAAAGATGCAGTACATCGGCCGGATGAGCTCCATGCCGGGGAAGTTGTCGCTGTGCAGTTTGGGGAGCATGGCCTGCAGCTGGGAGCCGTAGAACATGGCCATCACGGTGGTCTCGATCACGTCGTTCAGGTGGTGGCCCAGGGCGATCTTGTTGCAGCCCAGCGCCTGGGCGCGGCTGTAAAGGCTCCCCCGGCGCATCCGGGCGCAGAGGTAGCAGGGGTTCTTTTCCGCCCCGTCGGCGGCGGCGAAGATGTCCGTCTCAAACACCTCCACCGGCAGTTCCAGGATCCGCGCGTTTTCCTCCAGCTTTTCCCGATTGGCCGGGCTGTAGCCCGGGTCCATCACCAGAAACCTGACCTCAAAGGGAAAGTCGCTGAAGCGCTGCAGCAGGCGCATCAGCACGGCCAGGAGCATGGAATCCTTCCCGCCGGAAACGCATACCGCCACCCGGTCCCCCGGGGCCAGCAGCTCATAACGCTTGATGGCGTGGATGAAGGGCGTCCACAGTTCCTTGCGGAAACGCTTGTGGATGCTGCGCTCGATCAGCAGGCGGCGGTCCATATCCCTTTCTTTCATGGGTTTCCTCCGTTCAGAGCGTATCCGCGGTCAGCCCGCGGACCACTTCCGCGGCCATCAGAAGCCCCGCGGCGGCGGGCACAAAGACGATGCTGCCCGGCAGGGCGCGCTTCCCGGGAGGGAGGGGCTCCCCGTCCGGCAGGGCCCGCGGGGTCAGGGGCGGCTCGTCCGACCAGACGACCCGGAGCGCCGGGATGCCCTTTTTTTTGAGCGCCTGCCGCACCGCCCGGGCCAGGGGGCAGACCCGCGTCCGGCTGATGTCCGAAACGCGCAGCCTGGCCGGGTCCAGCTTGTTGCCCGCGCCCATGCTGCTGATGATGGGCACCCCGTACCGCCGCGCCGCTTCCGCCAGGGAAACCTTGGCGGCCACGGTGTCCACCGCGTCCACCACGTAATCATATTGGGAAAACGGAAAATCGTCCATGTTTTCCGGCAGGGCCAGTACCGGCCAGACCGTCACCCGGATGTCCGGGCAGATATCCAGCAGCCGCTCCTTCATGACATCCGTCTTGAGCAGGCCGACGGTCCGGTGCGTGGCGATGATCTGCCGGTTCAGGTTGGTCAGGCTGACGCGGTCGCTGTCCACCAGGTCCAGCGCGCCGACCCCGCTGCGGGCCAGCGCCTCCGCCGTATACCCGCCGACCCCGCCGATGCCGAAAACGGCCACCCGCGATTTGCGCAGACGGTCCATCTTTTCAGGCCCGAGCAGCAGCTCCGTCCGCTGAAACTGGGACAGCATCCGTGATCACCCTGCCTTTCAAAATACGCCCCCGGGAAACCCCCGGGGGCTGCTGATTTAATCTTTACGCTTCCACGCGGACGGATTCCTTGCCCGTCAGCTTTTTCGTCAGCGGATCGGGCTGTCCCAGGCCGACGTGGAACACCGTCTTTCCTTCCGGAACGGCCTCGCCCTTTTCGTTGATCACCAGCGCCGCCCGCGCGGGGACGGACAGGGTCACTTCCGTTTCGCCGCCCGCCGGGACGAAGACGCGCCGGAACGCCGCCAGGCGCGGGTGCAGGGGCGCGTTTTCGCTGTCCTCGTTTTCGCAGTAAATCTGTACCACGTCCCCGGTGTCCGCCCTGCCGTCGTTCTGCAGGGTGACCCGGAAGGTCCAGCCGTCCCCGGCCGCTTCCTTCCGGACGTCCGTGACCCGGACGTCCCCGTAGGTCAGGCCGAAGCCGAAGGGATACAGCGGTTCTTCCTCAAAGTAGCGGTAGGTGCGGTTCACCATCCGGTAGTCGGTGAAGGCCGGCATTTTTGCCAGCTGGTCGTTATGGTAGAAGGTCACCGGCAGCTTGCCGCAGGGAGAGACCCTGCCCAGCAGCACGTCGGCCACCGCGCGGCCGCCCTGGGCGCCGGGGTACCAGGCCAGCAGCACGGCGTTTGCCTTTTCGCCGGCTTGCTGCAGGTCGATGGCGCTGCCCGCCATCAGGCAGATCACGGTGGGCTTGCCCACGGCCAGCACCTTTTCCATCAGCCGGCGCTGGGCGGCGGGCAGCAGCAGGGACAGCTTGTCGTCCGAGCCTTCGGGGTTGCCGGTGTCCTGCTGTTCGCCTTCCATGGTCTC
>CAMJXZ010000311.1 GCA_946409855.1 uncultured Clostridia bacterium
TCGGACAGGAAATTGATGGGCGGCGGGGTATAGGAAAGGGAAGCGAAGGGATTGTCCTTCTTCGATTCCCGCACCGGCGTATCGTCCAGCCGGAGGGGGGACGGCTTCGGCGAAGGCGTCTCCTCCTGAACGGGCTTTTTCTTCTTTTCGGCGGAAGGGATCCGGACGGATTCCGTCATCGCGAAGGCGGGGTCCACATCCACCACTTCCGGTTTGGCCTTTGTTTCCTGCATCTTCACCGGCTGGCTGCTGAACAGTCCGCGGGAGACGTCCCGGAGCTGGCGCTGCCAGTCGGACAGGTTTTCTTCATCCTCCTCCGGCGCCGGCGCGGGGGCGGGCTGTTCTTTCCGGACGGGGGCGTGGATCTGCGCTGTCTGGGGCTTGTTTTCCTTCCCGGACGGGGCGGACGCTTCCGGCGCGGCAGCCGGCTTCTCCCTGCGGGAAGGGACCGCCGGTTCAGGGTCCATGAAAGGATCCGGCGCTTCCGGGATCACGGGGTTCACCGCTTCAGGCGTCTCATTCCGTACCGGAGTCTGTTTTGCTCTTCTCCTGGAGGAACGTTCAGGCGGCATGAAATCCTGTTCGGTCATGGGGACCGTTTCTTCCGCTTCCGCAGGGATTTCCGCCGGAGCTTCCGTTTGGACTCCGGTATCTTTTTCCGTCTCCGGCACGGGCCGGCTGATGGTTTCCACGCTGCCGTCCGGAAGGATTTCCTCTTCCCGGCGAGCAGTTCTCCTGCGCCGGCCGGCGCGGCCCTTTTCTTCCTTCGGCGTTTCCGGCTGTTCCTCCGGCCGCGTTTCCTGCCTGGGATGGAGGACAAAATCCTCGTTGTACAGGGTATTGCCGTCCCCGACCGGGACAAAGCGGGAGCTGCCCGGCGGGGGCATCGGAACGGCCTCGGCCTGGGGCACGTACTCCTCCCGGACAGGTTCCCCGTATCCGGTCGGGGTATAAGGATCCTCGGCGGTCATGTCAAAGGTATCCCGGGTATACAGCGTACCCGTGTTCCGCAAAGCGGCTTCCGGCCCGGGGGCGGGAGCGCCGCCGTCCTGCCGCTGCGCTTCGGCGCGCTTTTCCCCGCGGCGGACGCGGCCCTTTTCCATCAGGTCGGACGCGCCGCGGATCAGGGCGCCCACCCGCACGCGGAAGGCGGCCAGGGCGCTGGCGGCGGTGATCAGCACCAGCACCGCGGTGCCCAGCGAATAATGGAACAGGTTATAGACCGGCCAGGCCAGCAGCATGCTGAGCGCCCCACCGCCGCACTGGGGCGCCATCATGCCCGTCCCCCAGTCGTAGATCTGCATCAGGCAGGCCGCGAAGGACCCGGGCCGCTGGCCCACCCGGTACTGGGCGTTGTAGACCGGGATATAGCTGATCAGCGCGCCGTTGTCCCGGACGAACGTCCACATGTCGATCAGCGCCAGCGCCCCTAAGTAGGTGATCCAGAAAAACAGGATCGACCGCCAGTTGATCCGGTGGTAGCAGCTCATCATCATGGCCCCGCCCGTCCAGATCATCAGGATGGGGAGCGGCCAGGGCATCATGCCGGTCAGCCCGTACACCCGGATGCGGATCAGCCGGAAGGCGTTTCCGGTAATCCCGGGGATCAGGCAGATCAGCACCGCCATGCCCAGCACCGTGATCAGCAGCCCCAGGACATAGCGGACCAGGGCGTCCGGCGCCGTCGTGCGGGTGATGGCCGCCTGTCTTTGTTTCTGTTTTGCCGCAGCGCTCATTTCGTTGATGTTTCCTCCAAAGCGTACAGGACCGTGGTCAGGGTCCCTTCCGTGTCATAGCCGAAGGAAAGCGCGCAGCTTTCCCCCGTGATCATTTGCATCCGGTAGACGTCCCGGGTTCCCTCGTCCGTCAGCCACTGTTCAGCCGCCTCCCGGGAGACCGGCAGGGACGCTTCCGGTTCGCCCAGGGCGGCCCGGACCTGCGCCTGATCGGCCCTTCCGACGGCCAGCCCGTACAGATTGCCCCGGCGGGCCAGGTAGCCCTGCACCCGTTCCCCGTTTTCGTCCGTCAGGATCAGGATGCCGCGCAGGAACGGGTTCTCCGTCTCCAGGGCGGCTCCGGCGGGATAATGCATGCTGTCCAGGCATTTCGCGCCGAAGCGGAGGGCCTCCTCCAGCGGCGCGCCGAGTTCCGCCTTCTGTTCCAGGCTCAGCCAGAGCCCCGGGAAGCAGCCCGCCGCCGCGTCCGCAAAGACGCCGCGGGCGGTGCTTTCGTCCGGCGAAAAGGGCATATGCGCGAAGGAAAGCAGGGCTTCCCCCTCGCCGGTGATCCGGGCCAGCTCTTCCAGCGTCAGGCTCACCGAACCCGCCCCGCCGGAAAGCAGGACATATGTTTCCGGCGTATAGTCAAACAGGATCGTATCATTGGCGATGAGGAAGCGGTCCCCTGGCAGCGGGATCAGTTCCGCCGTCTCCAGATAATCAGACAGCTCCGGCGCGACCTGTTCCGAAAGATACTTTTCGATGGCTTCGGCCGCAGCGTCCGGGGCTTCAAACACGTCCGCAAGGGTCAGGCGCCTGCCCGTCCGCCAGTCAAACAGGAAGGGCTCAAAACGCCGGGACGGCGGGCCCGCGGGCATCCTGCCCCGGGCCGACAGACGGACGGCGTAGAACCTTTCTGTCAGGACCGCCTCAAAATCGGCCTGGAAGCCGGCGGAGCCGCCGGGGCGCATCAGCACCCCCAGGTACGCCTTCATCCCGCCTTCGTCGTAGACGGCGCGGTTGATGGCCGTCAGCGTTTCATCCTCCTGCCCGTCCGCCCGGACAAGCACCGGCCAGGCGGCCCAGCTGTCCTCCGTCAGGCCCGGCAGCCTGCTTTCCCGGATCACGGGCCATGCTTCCTCCGCGGCGGACGCCGCGCTCAGCCCGATCAGGCACCAGGCCAGCAGGACCGCCATGATTCTATTTTTCACAGGCCGCCGCTCCTTCCGAAACAATTTGTACATAAAGATTATAATTCTTTTTCGATTTTTGGTCAAGTCTGTTACGGTTTTGTTACATCATCATTTAATTGGAAAAAACTCCTTTTTCCAGGCCCATTATAAGATAATTTACTTGTGAAAGCGCAACAAATGCGTTATAATATTTCGGTACTTTTTTTGAGGAGGCTGCTTATGAGCAATTATGAAGATAGAGATCCCGCCGCGTCCCGGCAGGGCCGCCACCGCCGGATGGACCGGTACGCCGGCCAGCCGTACGCCGCGCCCCAGGCCGGGGACGAAATGCCCGTCCGCCCGGAGGAAGGGGCGGAGTACGCGTCCGCCCGCCGGCAGGCCCAGGGGGGCGTATACGCCCGGCCCGGGCAGACCGGCGCGTACCAGCGTCCCCCGCAGCCCGGCGCCCAGGGCGTCTATACCCGGCAGCAGGCCGGGCAGCAGGACGGCAGCGCCGGGCAGGCGGACGCCTATGCCCGCCGGCAGGCCGCACGGCAGGAAGCTTATTCCCGCCTGCAGCCCGACGCGGCGGACGCTTACCGCCGCCCCGCCCCGCAGCAGAACGCGGAAGGCAAAAACGTGTACGACGGCTACGAGCGCCCGGACGAAAGCTATCTGAAATCCGACGAGGCGCTTTTGTCCCGCCGCAGCCGTTCCTTCAGCCGTTCCTCCCAGAATTCGGACGATATCCAGACCCGCATGACCCAGACCGGCTACCAGCAGACTGTGCGCCAGCAGCAGCGCCCCGCCTCGTCGGCCGCGCCCGTGCGCACCGCCCGTCCGGCCCGGCAGGAAGGGGACGGCGAGGAGCCCGAGCGCGTCTATCAGCGGCCCA
>CAMJXZ010000312.1 GCA_946409855.1 uncultured Clostridia bacterium
GCGAAGAAAGCAAGTTGAAAATCCGTTGAAAAACCGTTGAATTTCCGTTGAAAAAGCGTTGCAGAACCGTTGAAAAAGCGTTGAAAAACGGCACTTTATGCTGATGTATCAGAGAATTTTTAACGTTCGTGTTTTTTGGTTGTGTCCCAGGATGAGGACAGATGAAAAAACGATAATCCCATGATGCGGACAATGAAATTCCGGAAGGGCGGCCGGGCGGGGGATGAAATGGTACAGCATCCGGGGGGGATATTGGGCGGGGGTGGGGTGCGGGCGGGCAGATGACTTGACGGAGCCGGCGGTCCGGCGGCGGAGAGACAGCATAACAACGGCTCATCCTTCCTCAAAAGCATCGCCGTCCCTGTCCGTTCTTTTGATTTCATATGTTCAGCGGCCGGCCGCCCGGCGGTGGCAGCGGAGGCATGCCGCGGCATAGATGAACAAAATATTAACGAATATTTCATTTGTGTTTTCCTTTTGTTGCACAAAGTTAAAATAAACGCGGCGCAGCGTAAAACGATTGACAAAGAAGGGCATTTTTGTTAATAAAAAGTAAACAGTATCCTGATTGAACCGATGAAGGGAAAGGGTCTTTGAAAATGCGGAAAAAGATGGTTTGTTTTTCCCTGCTGTTCGTCCTGCTGATCGTTTTTTCCTCTTTTTCATCCGCGGCCGCGGTACAGGTCTACATTCCCACCAAAATCAAAAATCTGGGCCTTCCGGAAATGCCTGAAATACCGACCCTCAGCGTGACCTATGATACCGTCAGCCTGGGCGACCCCTGCCCGGTCATTCTGGACCCGGAAGGAAAGATCCGGCTGCAGTTTTCCCGGAAGATGGACGACTGCAGTATGTTTTTCAACTATGGTATCCAATTTGACTTTAATGAACGTGTTTCTGCTGAAGGCCCCTACTTTTCCGGGAACGCCGTTCATATTCCGATCGATGAAAATGGGTACGGCGAAGTATCTGTGGACTTTCTGATTGATCCGACCGAGAGAAACCTCGGCACTCCCCGGTATTACGCCGATGTGGGTAATCTGTCTTTCCGGTATGATCAGGTGGGTAATCCGACGGATATCTATCTGTCAAATTCCGTGGATTATTTCTGTACCGGCATGTCCGGGGCACACGCTACCGTCCATTACGAATATGTGCCCGTCCCTTCTTCTTCCGGTATCACCGATGTGTGGTTCGTGGAATCCGTCACGGTCAAATATCCCGAAGGCAATTGGATCCGGGAAGTGGAGGTTCATTTCCTGAACAACGCAAACGGAACGCCTAATCAGTATTATATCACATATGAGATCCTGGAAAGGATCAAAGTAAAAAGAAATAACGTGGAGGTCGAGGAAATTATCAGAAAGCTGCGCACGATTGAATACTACGGCAAAGGCAAAAAGCAGGACCAGATTCATCACGATCCCTGGAACCTGGGATACGCTTCTCCGAGGGTGACAAAAAAACCGAAACCGTAAGCCGGGAAATTCTGATTCCGAAAATCACAGGGCGCTCTGCCGAAGCGGAGCGTCTTTTTTGCGGGGAAATGCCGGCTTAGAGGGGCGGCTGACTGCAAACTTGTACGGGCGATGATTCTCTCCCCTCCGCTTGACGAAACATGGCCCCGGGGGTATAATGAGGCGGTTTCCGGGAACGGGGGACCGGGCCCGGAAACGATTGATCATACGGAGGACATACCTATATGAAAAAGCTCTTTTCCGTCCTGCTTTCCATCGTCCTTTGCCTGAGCGCGGCGACCTTCGCCTGCGCCGATGACGCTCCCCTGACCCTGTCCGCCCCCTCCGGCGCGCCGGCGCTGGCGGTGGCCGTTCTGGCCGAAGCAAACCCGGAGGCCTATACCTTTGTCGCCGCGGACACCATCGCCGCGGAATTCGCCGCGGCCAAGGCCGATTTCATCATCGCCCCCCTGAACGCCGGGGCTAAGCTGTTCAAGGCCGGCAAGTCCGCCTATCAGCTGGCGGCGGTGGTGACCTGGGGCAACCTGTTCATCGCCACCCAGAAGGAAGGCTTCCGGCCGGAAGACCTGAACGGCAGTAAGCTGGTCCTGTTCGGCGAGAACACCATCAACGCTTCCGTCACCCTGTTCGCCCTGAAGGAAAACGGCATCGTGCCCGGGGAACCCGAATATCTGGCCGGTGCCGCCAACACCCAGGCGCTGCTGCTCAGCGACCCGGAGGCCGTCGTGGTGACCGCCGAGCCCGCGCTGACCGCCGCCATGATGAAAAACGACAAAATCACCGCCTTTTCCGTGAACAGCCTGTACGAAAAGGCCACGGGCTTTCAGGGCTACACCCAGGCCGCCCTGTTCGTCAACCCCGAGACCGCGAAGGCCCGGCCGGAAGATGTGAAGAACTACCTCGCCCAGGTTCAGGCGTCCTGTGAGAAATGCGAAAGCGACATTCCCGCGGTCGCCAAAGCCGCTGTGGCGCTGACCATCCTGCCCAACCAGAAAGTGGCCGAAAAGGCCATCCCCGGCTGCGCGATCCGCTTTGCGTACGCGCTGGACGTCAAGGAGCAGGTCGAGCGCACCGCGAACGTGGACCTGAGCCAGTTCGGCGGCGCCGTGCCCGAAGACGAATTCTACTATACCGCCGAATAACGGCGTCCTTGCCGCTCCGGGTGTGCCGAAAGGCCTGCCCGGAGCGGGTTTTTGTTTATCGGATGACCCGGGAGGATCCATGAAGAAGAAAAAGGCAAACAGCTTCATCCGCCTGCTGCTGGGCGTCGCGCTGGCCGCGGGGCTGATCCAGCTGGCGGGGTGGCTCAAGGGGGACCGGCTGGTGTTTCCGGACATCGGCGAGATCCTCCGCGCCTTTTTTGCCCTGCTGGCAGCGCCCGGCACCTACGGGGCCATCCTGGTCACCCTGCGGCATCTGCTGATCGCGGTGCTGCTCTCCACCGTCATCGGGGTCGGGCTCGGCCTGGCGGAGGGCTTAAGCGAATGGGTCCGGGACCTTCTGCAGCCGCTGATGATCCTTCTCAGGTCCATCCCCATGATCGTGCTGACGGTGATCATCATGGTGCTGCTGCCCTACCGGCTGGTGCCGATGGTGGGGACGACGCTGATCCTGGTGCCGCTGATCAGCGAGGCCGCCTGCGAGGGCTGCCGGCAGATCGACCGGGAGCTGATCGACGTCTACCGACTGAACAGCGCCCTCAACATCCGGATCATCTGGCAGGTCTACCTGCCGCTGATGGCGGGATATCTGCGGCAGGCCTACCGGAGTGGGGTCGGCATGGGGCTCAAGATCGCCGTGACCACCGAATACCTGGTGCAGACCCGCGGCTCCCTGGGCAAGGCCGTATACTCCGCCGCCTATTTTAACGAGTACGCCGACATTTACGCCTACGCCCTGATCATGATCGGGCTGGTGCTGCTGGTCAGCTGGGTGCCGGAGGGCTGCGCCCGCCTGTGGGAGGCGCTGCGGGGCAGGAAGAAGGGCTGAAACGGGGTTTGGATAACTGTTCTGTCGGGGAGTGTATACTGAAGGAATACCGTTCCTGACCACCTTGCCGGGAAAGCGGCTCGCGTCTTCCGCGTGCCTGCACGCTGTCCGCGGACCGTTTCTGTACAATTTACACAAAACGCAAAAAAAATACAGGATAATCTTTGGCAGTTTTTTCCCTATCCTTTTTCACCGGTTTCGGGTATAATGATCCCAGTTGAAAGTCCGCTGCCGCAAAGGCAGAAACGAACCAAACAAAAGGAGGAGTTTCCCATGGCAAAAGTATCTCTCCAGCATATCAGCAAGATCTA
>CAMJXZ010000313.1 GCA_946409855.1 uncultured Clostridia bacterium
CAAATTAAAAATCTCGCCGCTTCTCTTGCGACGAGACTTTGTTGATGGTCTGAGGAGCCGCCGTTTTTCGGCAGCTCCTTGTTTTATCGTTTTTCAGCCTCAGCGCTTGCGTTCCCTGCGCAGGTAGGCGGGAACACCCAGGTCATCCTTCTCGTTGGCGGCGGGCTGCACCTTGGGCTGCTCCACCGCGGGGGCGGTGTAGGGCGCCTGGTACTGCTGGGGCGCCTGGTAGGGCTGGAAGGAATAGTTGGGCGCGGTCTGCGCGGCGGGGATGAAGGGCTGATACGGCGCCGGGGCCGCGGTGGGCTGGCTGACGCCCGGGGCCGCGGGACGGGCGGCGTTGCCGCCGTACTGCATCGGGTCGGGCTCGTAGCTGACCGGATTGGGGGCGTCGAAGGGCGCGTAATCCTGCGCGGCGGGCGAGGGCACCACGGGCGCGGGCTGGACGATGGGCTGAACCGCGGGCGCGGCCGGGGCGGCGGGGGCCGCCGTCTGGGCCAGGGGAGAGCTCATGCTGTCCGCCCGGGAACGGCTCTCGTACGGGTTGTAGGAGGGGATCGCCGCGCCGTAAGGGATCGCCGCGGGCTTGGCCACGGGCTTTTTCTTGGGCGCCTGGGCGAAGGAGTTCTTTTCAAACCCCGTGGCGATGACGGTGATGCGGACCTCGTCCTTGAGGGCCGGGTCGATGCCGGCGCCGAAGATGATGTTGGCCTCGCTGTCCGCCGATTCCATGATGAGGTTCGCAGCCTCGTTGATGTCCATGATGCTCATGTCTTCGCCGCCGGTCACGTTGATCAGCACGGAACGGGCGCCGTCGATCTTGGTTTCAAGCAGGGGGCTGGAGATGGCGTTGCGCGCGGCGTCCAGGGTCCTGGTTTCGCCGGTGCCGGAGCCGATGCCCATGTGGGCCATGCCGCCGGATTCCATGACGGTCTTGACGTCGGCAAAGTCCAGGTTGATCAGGGCGGGCACGGCGATCAGGTCGGAGATGCCCTGGATGCCCTGGCGCAGCACGTCGTCGGCGATCTTGAAGGCGTCCAGCATGGTCGTGCCCTTGCTGACCACCTGCAGCAGCCGGTCGTTGGGGATGACCACCAGGGTATCCACCGTCTGCTTGAGCTCGTTGATGCCCATTTCAGCGTTCTTCATGCGCTGTTTGCCTTCAAAGGTGAAAGGCTTGGTCACCACGGCGATGGTCAGGCAGTTCAGCTCCTTGGCGATTTCCGCCACGATCGGGGCGGCGCCGGTGCCGGTGCCGCCGCCCATGCCGGCGGTGACAAACACCAGGTCGGAGCCTTTCAGGATCTGCGAGATCTCTTCCCGGCTTTCCTCGGCGGCGCGGCGGCCGATATCGGGGATCGCGCCGGCGCCCAGGCCTTTGGTCAGCTTGTCGCCGATCTGGACCTTGGTCTGCGCCTTCGACAGGGACAGGGCCTGGCGGTCCGTATTGATGGCGACAAAATCCACGCCGCGCAGGCCGGCTTCCACCATGCGGTTGACGGCATTGGTGCCGCCGCCGCCGCAGCCGACCACTTTGATACTGGCGAAGGACGACTGATCTACTTTGACTTCAAAAGGCATTCTGGTACCTCCCATCAGGCTCTGGCCACATGCAGAGCGCAGGATCGATGATGATATGGTTGACGCGTCAGCCGCCGAAGAGGTTCCTGAAGAAACCGGCCAGGCCGCCTGCCGCGGAACGGTTGGAGGAAACGGTGTCGATCACCAGGTCGAGGAGACCCAGCGCGCTGGAATAAGCGGGGCTGGACAGCTTGACCGCCTTGCGGGGCAGCCCCCGCACGCGACGCTCCAGCTTGCCGGACAGGAAATCGCGGCCTCCGCGGCTGATGGCCAAGCCGCCGCCGGTCAGATAGATGGTGGACCAGTTGCTCAGCTTGACGCCGCTTTCCTTGATCGCGTCCTGGATGGCTTCGCAGATCTCGTCCATGCGGGCTTCCTGGATCAGCTCGACCTGCTCGCGCTCAAAGGTCTTGGCGACCCCGTTGGGGTCGGTGGTTTCAAAGGTGGTCTGCCCGGCGGAAAGGCCGTAGATGTAGGAGCGCTTGATGGTTTCCGCCGCGTCCATGGAAATGTCCAGTCCGTAGGCCAGGTCGGCCGTGACGTGGCCGCCGCCCAGGGGAATGGTCTTGAGGAAGGTCAGCGCGTCGCCCTCCACGGTCATGACCTCGGTGGTCAGATAGCCGATGTCGATCAGGACCGCGGTACGGTCCCGCTCCGCGTCCGGCACGAACAGCATGGCCTGGCCGGTGGGGGAGGAGAAGCAGCCGACGACGTTGATGTCCAGCTTTTTGAAGCGGGCGCGGACGTCGTCGATAAAGAACTGGTCCGCGATGACGAAGGATACCATGGCCCGCAGTTCAAACCCGCGGATGTTCATGGGCTCCAGGGTCTTTTCCCCGTCGTCCACCATGAACCAGGCGGGGCTGCGGTGAATGATCTGCCCCCGGACTTCGCCCAGCGCCTCGGTGGCGCGGTTGAACAGTTCGTCAATGTCCCGCAGGGTTACGTGGGGGTCGGCCCCCTGAAGGTCTACCTTGGCTTCCACCGCGCGCACGGTGCAGAAATCCCCCGGGACGCCGATGTTGATGTCCCGGATCCGCACGCGGGCCTGCGCTTCGGCTTCCTCGATGGCGTGGTGAATGGCGTTGTTCAGTTCAGAGGGGGCATTCCACTGCCCGTTCATGAAGCCGTCATACAGGGCTGTGCCGGCGCCGACAATATCGCAGCGCTCATGGTTATCAGCCTGGGCCACCAGCGCGACCAGTTTACTGGTACCAAAGTCCATAGCCGTGACAATCGTTTTCATTCCTTCATCTCCCCTGACCGAGGGTAAGCTGTGAAAGCTTCACAGCAATCATCCAAATGTTCATTTTATTGTAACCTTTTTGTTATGAATTTGCAAGAGTTAATTTCAAAAAAGTTTAAAAACAGACCGGATTCCTGCAAAAAAATGAAAAATTTTACAGCATTCGGCGCGTTTTCGGATGTATTCAGCCTGATCCGGACGGAAACCAGGACTTTTTTCCCGGCGGAAACAGCGGCGGACGATGATTTTTATCGCCGCCGCCGCGGAAATATGCGGGATCGGATCGAAGGAACGGACGGTTCACGGGGAATAAACGGCCTGGTGGATGTCGGTGATGTCGATGGTGCCGCCCGTCTTGCCGAGTTCGGAAAGCTTCGCCAGGACCCCGCGCAGGATGGCGGTCTTGACCATGGGGTACTGGTCGGCCCAGCCGAAGTCCACGGTAAAGCCGTCCCGGGTGGTCAGAAGGACGTGCTCGGAATTGCTCACGTTGATTTCACGGATTTCGTTGACGAAGCCCTGGCTGAGCAGTTCCGCCATGATCAGGCGGTAGCTGGCCAGGTATTCTTCCCGTCCGGGGATCAGATTGGACCCGATCCTGGCGTCCCGGATCAGGAAGCCGCTGATGACGGGCAGGGTATTGCGGGGCTGCGCGCCGGACATTTTTTCCAGCACGAACCCCTCTTCGTCGATGATGTACCAGATGCCGTTGAACTGCACGTTGGCGCAGAGCGCGCGCTCCCGCACGGTCAGAAGCAGGTAGGACGGAAACCGTTTTTCAAAGCCGGTCAGCTGCAGATACCGGTCGGACTGCAGGGCCTTTTCGATATCGCCCCGGTTGACGCTGAAGTAATTCACCTGCTCCGTCAGCCCCGCCGCCGCGACCACCTGGCTGGCGGAACGGATCCGGTATAGGCGTCGGGAAGGACGGCTACGCGGGGGAT
>CAMJXZ010000314.1 GCA_946409855.1 uncultured Clostridia bacterium
CGGCGGAGGAGGTCTTGTTGACGTTCTGTCCGCCGGCGCCGGAGGAATGGTAGGTGTCCACCCGGACATCCTTCATGTCGATCTCGATCTCGTTGTCGTCGTCCTCCATGATGGGGGCGACGTCCAGAGAGGAGAAGGAGGTGTGGCGGCGGGCGTTGGCGTCAAAGGGGCTGATGCGCACCAGACGGTGCACGCCCTTTTCGCCGCGCAGATAGCCGTAGGCGTTGTCCCCGTCGACCTCGAAGGAAACGGCCTTGATGCCGGCTTCGTCCCCTTCCAGATAGTCCAGGAGCTTGACCTTGAAGCCCAGCTTTTCGCAGTAGCGGGTGTACATGCGGTAGAGCATCTGCGTCCAGTCCTGCGCCTCGGTGCCGCCGGCGCCGGCGTGCAGGGAGAGGATCGCGTTGTTGCCGTCGTAGTCGCCGCGCATCAGGGTCTCCAGCTCCAGCGCTTCCACGCTTTCCCGGAGTTTGGCCAGCTCGGTCCCGATCTCGGGCACCATGGACTCGTCGTCCTCCTCCTGGGCCAGTTCGATCATCACCTGCAGATCGTCGACCCCGCTGACCAGGGACTGGTAGTGGCTGACCTTGCCTTCGATGGCGGCGATGCGGCGGTTGACGTGGGTGGAACGCTCCAGATTGTCCCAGAAGCCGTCGGCGTTCATTTCTTCCTTGAGCTCGGACAGTTCCCTGTCCAGATCTTCCAGGTGAAGGCCGCCGGCGATTTCCGTCAGTTTATTTTTGAGCACGGCCGTATCCTGCAGAAATTGATCCAGTTGAACGATCATATGGTTTTCTCCTTTTCCTGAAAAGACGGTTGGTTTGGAATATTATCGAAACGGCAGGATGACCGGCTAGAAGAAGAACTCGCTGATGAAGACGGTCAGGCAGGAAGCGACGGCCACCACGAACAGGCTCTGCCCGCTCCAGGCCAAGGCGATGCCGGCGAGCAGCGCCAGCAGGCCGGACCAGACGCTGCCCGTCGCGTGCAGGATGTCCGGAAAGGTCATCACCGCCAGCGTCACATACGGCACGTAAAACAGGAAGGAACGCAGGAACCGGTTTTTGATGGGCTTGCGGATCAGCGTCAGCGGCAGGGCCCGGATCGTGAAGGTGACGGCTGCCATCACCAGGATGTACAGGTAGATGTTATGGTTCATCCGTATCCCCCCTGACAGGGCGGATTACCGCCGCCCCGGCGGACAGGAGCACGGTCAGAATGATCACGCGCATCCCGGAGGAAAGGGAGGAAATGCCCGGCAGCACCGAACAGGCCCAGCTCAGCGCCATGGACAGGGCGACCAGCACCAGCACCGTCCGGCTCTGCCTGGCCTTGGGGATGATGACCGCCAGGAACATGCCGAAGAGCCCCACGCTCAGCGCGCTGATCAGCCGCGGCGGCAGGGCGTTGCCGACGATGACCCCCAGGATCGTGCCGCTGGTCCACCCGGCGGTGGCGATGGCGAACATGCCGTACGGGTAGGCGGGCTCCAGAAACCCGTCCACCGCCATGGAGCAGCCGAAAATCTCGTCCGTCACGGTGAACCCCAGCAGCAGCCGCTTGGAAAGGGACGTGCTCTGGGCGAGCTTCTGGCTGAACGCGCAGCTCATCAGGAGGTAGCGGGCGTTGGCGATCAGCGTCATGACGGCCGCTTCGACCAGCCCGGACCGTTCCCCGATGACTTTGAAGCCGGCGTATTCCCCGGCGGAGGCGTTGTTGAGCAGGCTGGCCAGGCCGGCCTGCAGCCAGTTCAGCCCCGCGTTTCGGGCGGTGATGCCCAGCGCGAAGGAAACGGCCAGATACCCCAGCATGATGGGCACCCCGTTGCGGAGGCCCCGAAGAAACCAGCTTTTGCCGCCGCTCATGCCCGTCACCTTCCTTCCGCCGGACGGCAAGTCCAAAATACATTTCATTTTATATCAAATCAGGCCCTGTGTCAAATACGGAATCGGGAAAATGGGGGAGTCCGCCGGAACCGTTTTTTCAGGTCTCCCTGACGCGGACGGGGAAGTGCTTATTTTTTTCACGGGAGACAGAAAAAACACTTGCGGCGGGGCCTCATGGCATGGCATAATATGGAAAAAAGCGGAACTGAGGGAGTGAACGGTCTGATGATGAAAAAAGCTTTGGCGGCGCTGCTGGCGCTCGTCTGCCTGGCTGGGCTGATGGGCCCGGTCGCCGCCCTGTCCCGGGATTATACGTCTGTAAAGATCAACGAAATCATGGCCTCCAATGGGGACACCATCCAGGACAGTCACGGGGCCACCCCGGACTGGATCGAGCTCAAAAACATCTCGGATGAAGAGATCGACCTGAGCGGGTTGTGCCTGTCGGACGGCAAAAAGAACTTAAGGAAGTTTGTCTTCCCGGAAGGGATCACCCTGGCGCCGAAGGGGTTCCTGGTGATCTTCTGCTCGGACGAGGAAGAGGTGGAAACCCTTTCGGACGGGACGGTCGAAATCCATGTGGGCTTCAAGCTGTCCGCCGACGGGGAGAAGGTCGTTCTGTCCTTTCAGGAGGAGATTCTGGACATCGTCCGCTTTGACAGGCAGACCCGGGACGTGTCCTGGGCGCTGCGGGAAGACGGCTCCTGGGCCTTTTCCGAAATCCCCACCCCCGGCGCGGAAAACGTCTTCTGATCAAAGGCCGCGGACGGGAGAGCGGCGCGGCTGCTTCCTATTATATTTTTTTGTATACCGCCTTCCGCGCTCGGCGCGGGAGACGCCGGAAAATATTTTTTCCGCCCCCTTGACAAGCGGGCGGAATCGTGTATAATGTTTTCGAAAGGTCAAAGAAAGTCAGACTTTTCAAACCGAAACAGAAATTCAGACTGGAAGGTGGGATGAACCATGTCCGAAATCAAATACACGCAGAAAAGCATTGAAGCCATCAACGGCGCCCAGTCCCTGGCGACGGAGCACGCCAATCAGCAGCTGGAGCAGTGCCATCTTCTTTCCGCCCTGCTGAGCGACGAAAAAGGCCTGATCCCGCAGATGCTGCGGAAGATGGGCAAGGACGTGGCCAAAGTGACCGCCGACGCGCGGACGCTGGTGGAAAAGTGCCCCAAGGTCCGGGGAATCGCCACGGAACAGGGCAAGATCTACGTCTCGCAGGATATGAACCGCGCCTTGAACGACGCCTCGGCCATCGCTAAGCGGATGAAGGACGAATACATTTCCGTGGAGCATCTGTTCCTGAGCCTGCTGGAAAACCCTGACCGGGATCTGGCCGGCATCTTTTCCCGCTATGACATCCGGAAGGAAGGCTTTCTGGCCGTGCTGTCCGGCGTCCGGGGCAACAGCCAGGTGACCAGCGCGAACCCGGAGGATACCTATGACGCGCTTTCGAAATTCGGCACGGACCTGGTGGAAAGGGCGCGCCGGAACGAGCTGGACCCGGTCATCGGCAGGGACAAGGAAATCCGGGACGTGATCCGCATCCTTTCCCGCAAGACGAAGAACAACCCCGTCCTGATCGGCGAGCCCGGCGTAGGCAAGACCGCCATCGCCGAGGGGCTGGCGCTGCGCATCGTCCGCGGCGACGTGCCCGATTCCCTGAAGGACCGGACGATCTTTTCCCTGGACATGGGCAGCCTGATCGCCGGGGCCAAGTACCGCGGCGAGTTTGAGGAGCGCCTGAAGGCCGTCCTGAACGAGATCAAAAAGAGCGACGGACGGATCATCCTGTTTATCGACGAGCTGCACCTGATCGTCGGCGCGGGCAAGACGGAAGGCAGCATGGACGCCGGCAACCTGCTCAAGC
>CAMJXZ010000315.1 GCA_946409855.1 uncultured Clostridia bacterium
TTTCTTTGAACATGCCCAGGAAGGTGAAATCCGGTACCGAGAAGACAGGCGTATTTTCAAATGTGCTCAGGTCGACGATCTGCAGCGCGGCGACGCCGGCGGTCCTGCCGATCAGGGTGAGGACGAGGCCGACCAGGTAAGCGGAAACGATACCGATGATGAAGGGAATCATTTTTATAGCCTTGCTGCCTTTGACGGAGGCCCATACGGTCATCAGGAAAGCGAAAATGCCCAGCGCGATGTGGATCAGGCTGTAGCCGGAGAAAGAGCCGATACTGATCGCTTCGTTCAGGTTCTCGGCAGTGATCGCGCCTTCAAAGCCCTGCGCGATGCTCAGCACGGCATGATCGCCGTTCAGGTTCGCCAGGTTGTTGACCGCGCTGCCGCACAGGGAAAGACCGATCAGCGCCACGGTGGGGCCGATGACCACCGGAGGCAGGAGCTTGTTGACCCATTTGCTGCCGGTAGCTTTAATGATCAGGGCCAGCGCCACGTACACAAGGCCGGCGAACACAGCGCCCAGGAAGATGCCAAGATAGCCGAAGGCGGCGGCGCCCACCAGGGGGCTGATGAAGGCGAAAGAACTGCCCAGGAAAACCGGGCTGTTTTTCCGGGTGATAAAGATATACCACAGGGTGCCGAAGCCGGCGCCGCACAGCGCGGCAGGCTGGCTCATGTAGGCAGTGCCGGAATTGATGTTGACCAGCATGGGCACCAGCAGGGTGGCAGCCATAATGGCCAGCAGCTGCTGCATGGCATAGACCAGGTTCCTTTTGATCGGCGGTTTGTCGTGTGTGCCATAAACCAGTTTCATAAGCGGATCCCTCCTGATTATGATTTCGGCAGTCTTGAAGCAGCAAAAAAGCCTGCCGCACAAAGACGTACGACAAGCTCCCATGCATACAGGAAATGCCAGGTTTCGGTTTTCCCCGGTGCCTCTTGTCGGTCTCTCTGTACCGTCTTAAAGACTTACCGGGGTTTACAATATCACTTTTTTCCCATTCAGTCAACCCGAAAAAAAGGGAATCCCCGTGCCGGAAACAGACATGATCAGGCGGATGGCAAAAAATGATCAGGCCGGGCGGGAGACGGTATCTTTGGAAGACGCGCGGACGGGACGCGCGGGGGCCCCGTTTAAATCCGTTAAGGATCAGAAAAACGAAAGCGCGGCGGATGATTTTTTATCAAACAAGCGGCGGTTGATTTTTATGAAAAAAACGGTTGACACGGGCTTTCAATCCTGCTATAATAACCGAGGCTCAAAAGAGTCTGTGCCGAAGACAGCTGGCGCGCGATGAGCGCTTAATGTTGCCCGCCGAGGACAGGGATGATGTTTGTATGTTTTCTCTGTGCCTTCCTGCACAGGGATTCTTTTAATTTACGCCGGAAAACAGGTGAAAGAAACAAATGAGCAAGAACCTCGAGAACAAAAAGGTAGTCGTCAGTGAAATCACCGAAAAGTTCAAGAATGCCCAGTCCGTCGTGGCCGTGCATTACTCTGGGCTGACCGTGGAAGAAGTGACCAAGCTGCGCGCCGAGTGCCGTGAGGCGGGTGTGGATTACGTGGTGCTGAAAAACACGCTGGTCCGCCGCGCGCTGGACGACATGGGCATCAACGGCTGGGACGATGTGCTGGAGGGCCCCACCGCTTATGCCTTCGGTACGAAGGATCCGGTGTCTCCCGCCAAGATCCTCTGCAATTTCATCGACAAGTCCAAGAATGACCATATGTCCGTCAAGATCGGTCTGATGGGCGAAGAGGTCATGGACGTGAACGCCGTCAAGGCGCTGGCTTCCATGCCGTCCCGCGAAGAATTGCTGGCCCGCCTGGTTGGCAGCCTGAATTCTTCCATCACCAAGCTGGTTTATGTGGTCGAAGCGATCCGCAAGCAGAAGGCCGGCGAGGAATAATCATCATCTTATTATCTTATTTTGAAAATTTGAAATGGAGGAGAATAATCCATGACTCATGAGGAATTTATTGCCGCGATCGAGTCGATGACCGTCATCGAGCTGAACGATCTGGTCAAGGCGCTGGAAGAGAAATTCGGCGTTTCCGCCGCTGCCCCCGTTGCCGTTGTCGCCGGCGGTGCTGCCGCTGCCGCTGCTCCCGTGGAAGAGCAGACTGAATTCGACGTCATCCTGAAGGATGCCGGCTCCGAAAAGATCAAGGTCATCAAGGCTGTCCGCGAATACGTCGCCGGCTTGGGCCTGAAGGAAGCCAAGGAATTCGTCGAATCCACCCCCAAGACCATCAAGGAAGGCGCGACCAAGGAAGAAGCCGAAAAGATCAAGGAAGCTTTCGCGGCCGTCGGCGCTGTGGTCGAAATCAAGTAATTCATTTCTCAAAAGCCGCCTGACCAGGGCGGAAAAAGAGAATCAGCCATGCAGGGGCATCTGCTCCCGCATGGCTGTTTTTTTTGAAAAAAGGCGCTGATCCCATGAGGGGCAGATCAGCGCCGGGCGTTTTATACGGGAAGCTTTATTCCTGTCCCTCTTGGCCGGCTTCATAGGCCCGCAGTTTTTCCGAAAAAAAGTTCAGCTTCCAGGTGACCTTTTCCAGGTATTTCTGCATTTCGTTCATCCGTTCGATCACGCTTTCCCGGTGCCGGCGGAGCAGCTCCACCCGCTCTTTCAGCGTCCGGTCCCCCTGGCGGGTCAGTTGGACGAAGCAGCTGATTTCCTGCAGGGACATCCCGGTGTTTTTCAGGCAGCAGATCAGGCCCAGGGCTTCCAGATCCTCTTCGGTATACTGGCGGAAGCCGCCGGGGGTGCGCTCCACCTGGGAAAGAAGCCCTTCTTTTTCATAATAGCGCAGGGTGTGGGCGGAAAGGCCTGTTTTGGCGCTGACTTCCTGAATGGAATACATGAGAAAAAACCTCCCCGGAAACTATTGACTTAGAGTAAACTTCAAGGATTAGAATGATTATAATCACATCGGAACGCGCTGTCAAGCGCGGATTGAACGAACGGATACGGGAGGGAAAACACCATGAACGAGACGATCAGATGCCTTGAGGAGCGGCGCAGCTGCCGCAGCTACAAACCGGACCCCGTTCCGGCAGAAATCCTGGACCGGATCCTTTCTGCGGGCACCTACGCCGCCACGGGAATGGGCCGGCAGTCGCCGGTGATGATCGCCGTGACCGACAAAGCCCTGCGCGACCGGCTTTCCCGGATGAACGCCAAAGTGATGGGCGCTGACAGCGACCCCTTCTACGGCGCGCCGGTTGTGGTCGTTGTGCTGGCGGACCGCGGCGTGCCCACGTATCTGTACGACGGCAGCCTGGTCATGGGGAACCTGATGAACGCGGCCCACGCGCTGGGGATCGGCAGCTGCTGGATCCACCGGGCAAAGGAGGAATTTGACTCGGAAGAAGGAAAAGAAATCCTGCGGGACCTCGGCATTTCGGGGGATCTGGAGGGCATCGGCCACTGCATCCTGGGGTATGAGGCTTCGCCCTGCAGGCCGGCGGCCCCCCGGAAAGAAAACTATGTCTATCGGGTATAAAGCCGATTAATAATCAGGAGGTAACTATTCAGTCCTCTGACAAGGAGAAGACATGCACCGTTGTGCAGAGGGGGTGATCAGGGGAATCCTCCCCCTGATTGTAATCCGCAGCGGCGGCATGTACGCCGCGAGGAGCATTTTTGCGGAGGTTAGCTTGCCATCCGGGAGCAAAAATGCGTTCCTTGCGGATTTGCCGACTGGGGTTCGCAGCGCCCGGAAAACAG
>CAMJXZ010000316.1 GCA_946409855.1 uncultured Clostridia bacterium
GGCGTTTGCTTTCGCTGTCGCGGCCGTTCTTGGTGGAGCCGCCGCCCTTTTTATGGGCGAATAACTGCAGATTCATCTGAAGCATGTGAATTCCTCCGTTCACTTGACCGGCTGTACGATCAGCCGGACGTGTTGCGGGTACTGCGTCTGAATGTCCCGCAGCCCCTGAAGCATACCGTGTAACAATACCTGCGCGTCGTGTGCGTCCGGAACAGCCTCAGGCAGCCTGGCTGCCAGAAAGCCTTCGTTCACCCGGACGACGGGACGGACCCCGGCGACGGTTTCCAGCGCGTTCACGCAGCCCTGCGTCAGCGCGGATACGGCGGCGCACACGATGTCGCTGCCGGCCTGCGCGTAATCGGCATGGCCCGCGCACAGGAACCCCCGGATGTCGTCCTTCCCCCGGACGTACAGGAATACTTTCGTCATCGCTTAGCAGTTGATGCCAGTGATTTCCACCTGCGTATAGGGCTGACGATGGCCGGCCTTGCGGCGGTAATTCTTTTTGCTCTTGTACTTGAGAATCCGGATCTTTTCGCCCCGAAGCTGACGGACGATCTTGCCGGTCACGGTGGCGCCCGCGATATAGGGGTTGCCGACCGCAATGGTCTCGCCGGAAACCATCATCACCGGGAAGGTCACGATGTCGCCGGGCTCGTTGTTCAGCTTCTCCACATAGATGTTGTCTCCCTCAGAGACACGATACTGTTTGCCGCCGGTAGCAATGATTGCGTACACTTGAGCAGCACCTCCTTGAAATTTTTTCCGCCAGGCTTGTCCAGAAGGCGAAGAACGGCATGTTTCAGCCGTGGGGCAGCGGACGCGGCCGCATTTAATAAGCCCCTCCTGAGCGGCTACCCGAATAATTTATCACAAATAAGCGCCTCTGTCAACTGTTTTTTATCGCCTCAGATTCGCTTCATCCCTGCTTTCGGCGTCCAAAGATGAACCAAGCCGAAAGCCTGGCAAGCCCTTGACAAAGCTGTCTGTTTTCTGGTAAACAGATGACAGCGGCGGAACGGCAGAGCCCCGCCGTCCGGCCTGCTTTTGCCGTTTTCTGCGCATTGGGGCATCGCATTCCCGGAACCTTCCTCGGATGCTCTTCCGGGCCGGTTTCCCGGCCGCTGTCTCATCGGTTCATTCCGCGCGGGAAGGATCTTTATCGAAGCCTTTGGAGGTATTATGCCGTCTTATCTGTATGAAACCCACGCACACACCGCGCCCGCCAGCGCCTGCTCGGACACCCGGGGGCGGGATTACATCCGCAGATACATGGACTTTGGCTATGCCGGCCTCTTCATCACCGATCATTTCTGGCACGGCAACTGCGGGATCGACCGCTCCCTGCCCTGGACGGAATTCATCAACCGCTTCTGCGCCGGCTACGAGGACGCGCTGAACGAGGGCATCCGGCTCGGGTTCCCGGTCTTTTTCGGCTGGGAAGAGACTTTTGAGGGGGACGACTACCTGATCTACGGCCTGGACAAGGCCTGGCTGCTGGCCCACCCCGAAGTGATCCGATGGACCCGGAAGCGGCAGTTTGAGCAGGTGCACGCCGATGGCGGCTGTGTGGTGCAGGCGCATCCCTTCCGGCAGGCGTCCTACATCCGCGGCATCCATCTGGCCCCGGACCTGGCGGACGCCGTGGAGGGCTTCAACGCCGGCAACGAGGACAGCTGGAACGTAATGGGCATGCGGTACGCCCGGTGGACGGGCCTGCCCGTCACCGCCGGTTCGGACAATCATCACGCGGACCGGATGTGTAAGGAAAACCTGGCCGGCGTCCTGCTGGACCGCCCCCTGCAAAGCGCCGCGGATTATGTGAAGGCCGTCCGCGCCCGGGAGATACAGGGCGTTCATCTGCCGTGCGCTCTGGCCGAATGGACGGAGGACGTCCTGCCGGCGCTGCCCGTTTACCTGCATGACCGGGAGGAGCGGCCCGCCCTGATCCGGGCGGAAACCCTGCTGCGGGAAGAAAGACGCTGAACGGGGCCGGAGAGCGGGCATGCGTGCCGGCATCCCGCCCGTCGCCCCCCTTCCCGCCGCTTTCTGATCCGGAAAGGCTTCCATGAAGTATTCTGAAGACTTCCGACCGCTTCCGGATGGAGAAAACCGTTTTTTCCCTATTGACAAGCGGGGCTTTCGGTGCTATAATCATGCCTGTTCTCAGGGAAGGCCCAAGCGCTTTGCACCGGCTCTCCCGGAGAATCAGCTGAATAACTGGGTGTAGCGCAGCTTGGTAGCGTGCTTGAATGGGGTTCAAGAGGTCGAGAGTTCAAATCTCTCCACCCAGACCACGAAAAAGTCCGGGATCATCAGGGTTTCGGGCTTTTTTGCTGTCTGAAAAAAACCGGAAGTTCAGCCATGCGAAACGGCCTGGTATCCTTTCGGAGGGGAACGGGGTTTGATACCGCCCGTATACCCAGGATTCAGATGTTCCTCCGGGGACGGACAGCCGGACGGGATGCGGAGAAAATACAAACCGGGAACAGCGGAAGTCGGGTAACGGCACATATTTTTTTGGGAAAATACGCGCCGCGAAACGGCTGTTTCGGGAAAATTCTTCATCCTTTCGCGAAATCATGCATATTATCGCGAAAAAATTCATAATATCGGATAATTCAGGAAAATTTCCGATATTCGGATAAAATCTTTCATCATTTCGGGAATCCGGAGGAAAACCCTGAAAAAAGAAGAAATTTCCGCGAATGTTGAGAAATCGGCGGGCCTGTGCTATAATGGGCGGGTATCGAAATATAAGGATGGTTTTACGCAATGGCAAGCATCGGCGAACAGATCAGGGATGCCCGCAAGGCGAAGGGCATCACGCAGGACGCTTTGGCGGAGGCGATGAACGTATCGCGGCAAGCCGTTTCCCATTGGGAGACAAACCGCACCATGCCCGACGCGGAAACGCTGATCAGGCTGTCCAAGGTATTGGAGCACAGTTTTGAAGCCGCGAGCGCGGTACAGCCGGCGGCGGAAGCGCCGGAGAATCCGCCGGAAGAAACTGTACAGCCCGCGCCCGTTTCTCCCGCGGGTGAAACACCTGCCGCGGCTGTCCGGCCCCCGCGCGGGAAAGCCCCGTATATCATCGGCGCGGCGGTGCTGGCGGTAATCGTGCTGTGCGTCTGTCTGTTTGCCGTGCTGGCGCTTACGGGCAAATCCACGCCGAAGGAAAGGGCATATAAATATAAGTCATCTGTGGATGGGGAAATCTACACCATAGAGCGTTTTCGGCAGGAAACGGCAAACGAACAGGGAAAAGCCTATCTTCGCGTCAATCCATCCCTGACTGTCAGCCGCGGAGAAAACTTTGATTATTGGATCTTTGAAATCAAATATCATGAAATGAACGGGATCGCTTTTTCCATCAACCGTATTGAACGGGTATTCTTTACCGAAGATAAGGAAAACACGGAGCAGATTTTCACGGCATCTGACATCCGCGCCTTTGGATTGGACCCAGAGATTCCCGCTTACGGCGATTGGAGTTATCAGGGCGGTTTGCCCGTGCAGGATATCGCCATCGGCGTGGGCGTGCTGCTGCGCGGCACGGATGCCAACGGCGCTTCGCTTGCCTTTACAGCCTATATCCCGTTAACGGATAAATGATATTTCTGTTCCTGTCCGTCCCTCTGCTGAGGGACGTTTTTTTGTTTTATGGCGGTGAAAAAGCCGCGCAG
>CAMJXZ010000317.1 GCA_946409855.1 uncultured Clostridia bacterium
CGCCCGCCTCATGGGCGGCAGACTGACCCAGCAGGGAACCGGCGGAAAGATAACGGCCGTTCCACGCCCAGGGCACCGGGTCCCCAACGTCCGGATACTTGGACACCGGAAGCCGCGGGTTGAGCCGCAACCCGCGGACGGCGGGGGCTTCCATCGCGCGCAGAAAAGCGGGCAGCTCATCCCCAAGCTGCCCGGCCATCATGTCGATAAATTCCTTTTTCAGGGTCACGCCTCTTCCCCTCCGGACGGTCTTATATGTCTGCTTTGCCGGTCTTTGGGATAGACCGGCGCGCGGAAAGCCTCCTCCTTGCTCATGATCGGCGGCAGGATATCCGGTTCAAATTCCTCTTCCCGTTCTTCCCTCAGGCGCCTGCGCACCTGCGCGACGGTGCCCCGCAGGCCGGAACGGTACCGGTCGCTGCGGCGCCGCCTTTCGGGAAGCGCGTTTTCTTCCGCGGGAGCGCTGTCCATCGCGTGCCCGGAACGCGTCACGCCCAGGTCGGCCTCCAGCTGTTCCCGCTCCTCCAGGATATCCACCGGATGCACGGGGCCGGTCGGAATCACCCGGGTTTCCTGGACGGACACCGGTTTTTCCACGATCGGGCGGGCCGCTTCCATGATCTGCGTATTGTCCTGCGAATAGCCCTGGCGGAAGCGGATTTCGTGCAGGAACCCGCCGACAGAGAAGCTGCGCATCATTTTCCACCGGCTGCGCCAGGAAAGATCCGGCCGCCAGCGGATCAGCCAGATCCCAAGATCCGCGGCCGTCCCGATCAGGATGATCAGAAGGACCGGCAGCAGCCAGTGGCCGCTCAGCCAGGCGGCCATGCTGTCCAGCTGCGTCCAGTCCCCGTCCCACAGGCCGGTCAGGCCGCGCATCCAGCCCACCAGCATCTGAAACAGGCCTTTGGCAAAGGAATTCATTTTTCCTCCGCCCCCGTTTCACCGACCCGGGTCGTTTCGGGCTTCTGCGGTTCCAGCGGCTCGATCTCCACGGTCATCCAGGTGATCCCGGTCTTCATGTGCTTGATCTTCTGCAGGACCGGCGTGCTCAGGTCCACCCGGTAATCCTGCGTCAGCGCGATGCCGGAAATATCGATGGGACTGGCGGCGTACAGTTCGATCCCCGTCAGGTCGTCGTCGGGATTCATCGGGGCCACATCCACGACGGCCGGGGTAAACGTGATGGATTTGACGGCGTACCCCTCCGCGGGCTCCCCGATGATCACGTCCTCTGTGCTGATGGGCAGCTGCTGGTAGCGGTACATTTCCTGTTCGACGATGATGGAATCGATGGTCATGGCGCTGCTCAGGGGGGTGATCCGGATCATGTCCCGGGGGATTTCCCCGCCCTCCTGATTGACCAGGCGGAACGATGTCACAGCGACCTTCTTGGTTTCAAATGTCAGCGGCAGGGTGCTGCGGTCAAAATCCACCAGACAGGCCGCGACGGCGTTGACCAGGGACTTTGGGCCGGAAATGGAAATGTATTCCGGGTCAAAGCTGGCCGCGGGATAATAAAACAGGTCGGACTTGGTGCCGATGTAGCTGATCCGCACGGGGATCCTGCTGCGGGTGATGTATTCCTCCACCTCCACCTCGATGGAGGAAGGGCTCAGCTCCGTCTGGTTGGCGGGGGTCGCGATGAGGTCCACCTTCTGAAGGCCCGCGGACCGGATCGTGGACAGATTGACCCTGGCGTTATACTGCTCCGCCGTTACGGACTGATAGTCCTGCAGCGCCACGTTGGCGCGCAGCGTAAAGCCGGAAAGCTTGTCCGCCTCCAGGCCGGAAACAATCACCAGGCCCCTGCGTTTCAGGCTCTCCATGCTGTCGTCGGATACGGAAACGGTGACGTTGGTAAATTCCTTGACCCGGGTCAGCGATTTATTGCTGGCGACCAGAAAGCTCCACATGCAGACAGCCGCGATCAGGCAGACCAGCTTCCAGCCCCAGTTGTGCGCCAGCGTTTTCCCGATGCCGCTTAAAACCGTCAGAAAGCTTTTCTGTTTTCTGCCGCTGCGGGGCGCTTTATTCTCATTGGACACCTTGGCGTTTCCTCCTGAATGAAAGATGGCTGATCAGCTTCCTGATGAGTGACTTTTCCTCCGTGTACAGCCCGTTCAGGGCGGCGTTCAGGGATTCCGCGTTCAGGTGGCGGGTCATGCGGCCGTCGCGCGTCATCGAAATCGTGCCCGTTTCCTCGGATACGATGATGGTCACGGCGTCCGTAGTTTCACTGATGCCCAGCGCCGCGCGGTGCCGGGTGCCCAGTTCCCTGGAAAGGGCGTTGGATTCGCTCAGCGTCAGCACGCAGGCGGCGGAAACGATCCGCTGGCCGCGGATGATCACCGCCCCGTCGTGCAGGGGGGTGTTGGGCTCAAAGATGTTTTCCAGCAGGGGCGCGGAGATGGCAGCGTCCAGCTGGGTGCCTGTTTCGATCACTTCCTTGAGGCCGGTTTTCTGTTCAAAAACAATCAGCGCGCCGACACGTCTGCGGGACAGGCGCAGGCAGCACTGGGTGATTTCATTGATGATCCGCTGGTTTTCCGTGGTGTCAAGCAAAGCGTGCTCCAGGCCCGCGCCCCGGCCCAGCTGCGCCAGCGCTTTTCTGAATTCCTGCTGGAACAAAACGATGATCAGCAGCGGCGTATTGCTCAGGATCGCGTTGGTCAGCCAGCTGACGGTATACAGCTGCGCCCACTGGCTCAGGTAGCGCACGACAATCAGGATCACCAGGCCCTTGAGCACCTGAATGGCCGGCGTCTGCTTCGTCAGGATGACCAGCTGATAAAGCAGCACCGTGATGATCAGGATATCCAGCACGTCGGTCAGGGAAAGGATATGCGCGATGTTCCAGAAAAAAGTGTCCACCATGTCGAAAACAGCCCGCATACCTTCACCTCAAGACCAGGATACGTACATTATACATCATTTCAGCCCCGGAATAAAGCCCTTCCTGTAAATATTTAGGAACGTTTCAAAAAAGTTCTTCATGAAAAAAGCCGCGGAAGCCCGCGGCGCGAAAAAGGCAGTCTTTCAGAAGCGGTGAGATCAGGACCTTTCAAAAACGAAGATCGGCTTCAGGGCGTATTCTTCCTCCAGGACCCGGAGGGATACCAGGGTCTGGTCTCCCTGAACGCGCAGGTGATTCCTGCGGGTATGGCGGTTGCCCTTGCCCGGACGGTACATGGGGTCCAGCATGAGAAAGCCGTCCTCCTGCGCGCCGTTGAGCAGCACGGCATGCGGGAGGCGTTCCCCGGGCGTCTCCCCGTTTCTGAGCACCGGCAGCAGCACCCACGGGGCGCCCGGACCTTTGAGCCGTTCCAGCGCGTGGGAAAGGTCTTTCTCATATGAGACGCGCATGCTGAAGCGTCCGGCCAGCGCCCCGCAGAATACGGGGAACAGGCTGCCCGTGCAGTCCTCCAGCCCCCGGTGCTGCGCAAAGCGGAAGCATTCCTCCGGGGGAAAGCATAAATCCAGCATCCGCTCGATCATCATGGAAGAAGCGCAGACGCACGCGGTGATTTCCTGCGTCTTTTCGGGATTGAAAGGGGTATGAAAGGGCAGATTCCGGTAATCCATCTGACAGTAAAACGGATGTTTCATCATCAATTCCTTTCCCTTCGGAACCAGGCCGGCCCGGAGAAAGCAGGTAGAGAACATCAGTATAAAAAC
>CAMJXZ010000318.1 GCA_946409855.1 uncultured Clostridia bacterium
GCCTTCCGCCATCTTATCGGGCTCGGACATACAAAGATCGCGATGCTGTGCGACAGCAAGATTTCCAATTCGCGCAGCAGGAAAATAGCCGTGTACCGCAAAACAATGCGCCGGCTGCAGCAGGAGGAACTGATCCTGTACAGCGAAGCGGCGGAAAGCAATCTGGCGGAAGCGGGATACAGGCTGGGCAAAAAGCTGCTGGCATCCGGCAGGGACTTTACCGCCGTCTTCGCCGTCAAGGACGCGCTGGCGATCGGCGCGGCCGGCGCCTTCAAAGAAGCCGGCATCCAGGTGCCGCAACAGGCGGCGGTGATCGGCTATGACGGGATCGATGCTTCCGCCCTGCCGCTGATCGGGCTGACAACCGTAGCGCAGCCCCGCCTGGAGATGGCGGAAAAAATCATCGAAATCCTGCTGCGCCATGCGGATCACCCCGCTGCCGGCCCGGAACATTATCTGGCAAGACCCGAGCTGATTGTCCGGAGCAGCACCGCGCGGCGCTGATGATCCGGGCGGCGCGCCGGAAAACGCCGGCAGACGCTACCGCATTAAACAGGGAATCCTGTTTAAGATATTTCTATTCAATCATTTTGATAAGGAGGCACACGAATGAAAAAGTTTACCGCATTCCTCATCATGCTCACGCTGGTGCTGACCATGCTGCTCCCGGGCATGGCATCCGCTGAAACGAACGTGCAGAAAGCCATCGCGGAAGCCGCGTCCATGTCATGGGACGATCTGCTCGCCAAAGCCAAGGAAGAAATCGGCGATAACAAGCTCATGATCTACAGCAACACGTCCCGCGTCAAGGAGGATACTTTCACCGCCAAGACCGGCATCGCCATCGAAACCCAGAACCCCAACGACAGCCAGGTTTACGAGATGCTGGAGCAGGAAGTCGGCAACGGCGTTTACGGCGCTGACGTCGTGCTGCTGCAGGACTGCTTCATGCTCACCAACCTGGCCATCGCCTCTGGCTGGCTGGAAAACTATGTGCCCGATGAATACAAAGCCACCATGCGGGAAGAGGACATGAATCCCCTGGTCTGCATTTATCTGAACCGTCTGTTCTTCTACAACGACGGCGGCGACAAGGAAGCCAAACTCTTCAAGAACGTATGGCAGTTCACGGAGCCCGAGTTCAAGGGCACTGAGTTCAAGAACCCCATGGATGAAAAGTCCAGCATGAACTTCCTGATCAGCCTGACCAGCGAAAAGTGGCAGGCCCGGATGGCGGAAGCCTACAAGAGCTTCTACGGCAAAGACTGGGCGCCCAGCGGGGAATTTGACAACATCTCCTACGAGTGGATCTATAAGTTCCTGATGAACTGCACTTTCGTATCCAAGGACAGCACCATCGCTTCCGACATTGCCAGCGGTGCCGCGGGCTCTTCCGGCCTGTTCGTTTTCTCCAAGCTGCGCAGTGTGGACGCCAGCAACATTACTGTCTGCGCCAACGACGGCATCGAAGGCTTCGCCGGCCTGATGTACCCGATTTACAGCATGATCGCAGCAAACGCGAAGTACCCTTACGCCGCCTGCCTGTACATCAATTACCTGCTTTCTCCGGAAGGCTACGGCAACATCTTCGGCAAGGAGATGGGCACCTATTCCGTCAACAACACCATCGGCATCAGCGACAACGCCAAGACCTACGGTGACCAGCCGCTCAGCTTCTGGCAGAATTGCCTGGTCTTTGAGGACGCCGAACATGTACAGAATGTGTACTTCGAAGCGTTTGACAAGATTTCCCAGTGGTGCGCCAGCAAGTAAAACCATGAAATAAGCACGGAGGGCCGGCTGCTTCCGGCAAAGGCCCCCGCCGTCCCCGGCGGCGGCGGGGGCTTCCGGAGGAGCAGCGCCCTCCTTTTTTACAGACCGACGAAAGATGATGGGTGAAGCGATGAATAAGAGCGAAGTAAACGGACAGAAACGCATCAGCAACCAGCTTTACGCCGTCAAAAGCTATTTTTCGGTGCAGGCCAACGTGCTGATCGTGCTTTTCGCTGTTCTCCTGCTGGTGCTGACGGTGTATCCCATGTATTCGGTCATCCGTTCCGCCCTGACGGTTGGAAGGATGGAGGCGATGAACTACAACAGCCTCATGCATACCAGCCTCAAGGACGGCGACCTGACCCTGGTGCATTTCAAAGCTCTGCTCAGCAGCGACGTCCGGTTCTGGAAGCCGCTGTGGAACAGCCTGCGGATGTCGGCCTACGCTTCGGTGATTGCCATCCTGGTCGGCGGGACATTCGCGTTCCTGATCACGAGAACGGATATCCGGTTCAAGAAGTTTTTCTCTTCTGTGTTCATCTTTCCCTATATTATGCCTTCATGGACGCTGGCCCTTGTATGGAAGAACGTGTTCGCCAATTCCAAAGTCGGCACCGGCGTGGTCGGCATGCTGGAAAGCCTGACAGGCCTCTGCGTGCCGGCCTGGGTGGTGTACGGGATATTCCCCTGCGCGCTGGTCATGGGCATCCATTACGCCCCCTTCGCTTACATCCTGATCGGCGGGACATTGCGGAACATGGACGCGAACCTGGAGGAAGCCGCCACCATCCTGCGGGCCAACCGGGGAAGGATCCTGCGAAAAATCACGATCCCGATTGTGATGCCGGCCCTGTTTTCCACCGTTTTGCTGGTGTTTTCCAGCACCATGGCTTCTTACGCCGTACCGGTTTTCGTCGGCTCGCCGGGGAACTTCTTCGTCCTGTCCACGCAGCTTTCCCAGATTTATAAGGCATCTCAGATCCGCGGCCAGGCGTACGTGATGACGCTGGTGCTGATCCTGTTCGGCGTCATGCTGCTGGGGATTAACCAATGGTTCACCGGCAAGCGGAAATCCTTTACGACGGTAACCGGCAAATCCGGTCAGGTATCCTACATCAGGCTGGGCAAGGCGAACATCTGGGTCGCCTCGGCGCTCGCGGTCATCCTGTTCCTGATCGCCATTTTCCCGATCATCTCTTTCGCACTTGAATCCATGTGCGAGGTGCAGGGCGATTATTCCACCCTGACGCTCAAGTACTGGCTGAGCCGCGAGGATATCGGCGGCTTCGCAGTCAACGCCGGCCACGGCATCCTGTTCAACGGCATGATCTGGTCCGCCCTGTGGGGCAGCATCAAACTGTCGCTGATCGTGTCGCTCATCGTCGGCACCTGCGGTATCCTGATCGGATACGCGGTGGCGAGAAAACGCGGCACCAAGATCGCCGGCCTGGTCTCCGGCCTGGCCTTCTTCCCGTACCTCGTTCCGTCCATGGCCCTCGGCGCGATCTTCCTGGCGGTTTCCACACGGCTGACCTTCCTGCGCGGCACGCTGCTGCTGCTGGTGATCGTCGGTTCCATCAAGTACCTTCCCTTCGCTTCCCGCAGCGGCACCAACTCCATGATGCAGCTTTCGGGCGAGATCGAGGAAGCGGCGGTGATTGTCGGGGCGTCCTGGCCCAAGCGCATGCTCCGGATCCTCTTCCCGATCCAGAAATCGTCCTTCATCAGCGGCTACCTGCTGCCGTTCATCTCCTGCATGCGCGAACTGTCGCTGTTCGTCCTGCTGACCACGAGCGGCACGCTGATCACCACGCTGCTCGCCTATTTTGACGAAAAAGCGGTCACCCAGATGTCCAACGGCATCAACCTGCTCATCGTCATCATCGTTCTCCTTGTCAATT
>CAMJXZ010000319.1 GCA_946409855.1 uncultured Clostridia bacterium
TCTTCGGAAGGATATTCCGGTGCTGATCTTCGTCGGAAGGATGATGTGGTACAAGGGGCTCCGGCTGATTCTGGACGGGCTCAGCCTGATGAAGCGTCAGGGCGTGCCCTTTCAGATGCTCCTGGTCGGCGGCGGCACCAACGAAGCGGAAATCCGCGAATACGCTGCCTCCCTGGGGCTGAACGACCATTGCCGGTTCATTGAGCCCGTAACGGACCGGGAGAAGCTGCGGGCATTCTACAGCTGTGCCGACCTGTTCCTTTTCCCGTCCGACTATGATACCAACGGCCTGGTTGTCCGGGAGGCCGCGGCCTGCGGCACCGGCAGCCTGACGCTGAAAAACAGCTGCGCTTCGGAAGGCATCGAACATATGCGCAACGGCATCGTGATCGACGCGACCCCGGAGGCGCTCGCCGCCGAAACCACCCGCCTGCTGAATACCCCCGGCGCCGCGCGCCTGCTGGGACAGAACGCCATGAACGACCTGTATCTGTCCTGGGAGGAAAGCGTTACCCGGGCATATAGGCGGTACGGCGAAGTGATCGAGCGCTTTTACTCCGACCGCAGGATCCGGCGCGGCAAAAGCGACGCCCTGATCAAAACCATCGCCAAACTGTATAAAACGGAAGACTGACCCCTTCTTCCGTTTTGACGGTTTTCCTCTGCTTTTGTAAAAACACAGGAAAAACCGGCCTTGCCGATTCTTTCTGACGCGAATTGTGGTATACTGGCAGAGGCGCCGTTTCCCGCCGGAAAACAGCTCACCGGACCGACCCATCCATTGAATCATGCGGAACAAACTTCGTATCTTCCTGCCGGCCTCTGTCCTGCTTGGGCTGATCATCCTGGGCGGGCTCCTGTATTTCCGCCTGCGGCCGCAGGCAGTCCCTGAAAGGCAGTATCCGGACGGCCTGTGCCAGACAGCGGTCAGCGCCCGTTTTCTGCCGGAGGAAGGGGCCTTCGCCGTCACGCAGGAGATGCGCTTCGCCAACCGGTCGGGAGATGACTGGCCGCAGCTCATGCTGCAGCTTCCGGCAAACGCCTACGCAGAGGAAGCCCTATCCCCCGCCGCTTCGGCCGGCCTGTATGCGGCCTGCTACCCGGAAGGTTTTTCGCCCGGCGCCATGGCCATCGATTGGGCCGAAGTGAACGGAACACGGACGGAACCTGTGTATCCTTCCGAAGACCGGCTCTTCTGTTTCCTGCCCGTCCCTTTATCTTACGGCGAAACCTGCACGGTCAAGCTGCGGTACCGCCTGCTTCTTCCGACCTGTCTGCACCGTTTCGGCATGGACGATACGGCCATCCGCCTGTGCCGCGTCTTTCCGGCCCCGGGCGTTTATGAAAACGGTCAATGGCGGCAGGATGAACCCGTCTGCGTGGGCGACGGATGGAACGCAGCTCCCGCCCGGTTCACCTTCCGGATGGAACTGCCCGAAGGCTATACGCTGGCCGCGGGCTGCGCCGTGACCAGAGAAGGAACCGTCTTTTCAGGGACCGTGCCCGCCGCGGATGACCTCTGTCTCACGGTGTTCAGGGCGCCGGTCCACGTTCTTTCCCGTACGGCCGGCGGCACCCGCGTCACGATCATGAGCGCTGATGACGCGCTGCCGCATCAGACCGCGGACCTTCTGATCCCCTACCTTCATGCGCTGGCCGGTCTGTACGGGCCCTCCCCGGCGGAACAGATCACCGTGTGCCTGCTGCCTTCTTACCGGGCCTTTGAAGGATACCCGGGGCTGATCCTCCTGGGTGACGAGCAGTTTCCCGCGTTTCAAAGCAGCCTGCCGGACGCTGCTTACTGCGCCGCCCGGCAATGGTTCGGCGCCGGGTTTTCGACAGACGGCTTTCTGGAAAGCTGGCTTTCGGGCGCCCTGTCCGAATGGGCCGGTCTGCAGGCGCTGCTCCGGGTGAACGGCAGGGACGCGTACGAGCACCGGGTAAACGCCTTTGTCGATGAAGCCATGCGGGAAAACCTGCACCTGTCTTTGACCCCGGGCAGCCCGCTGACCCGCTTCCCGGACGACGATATGCTGGAGACCGTCCTGCGCGGACGCGGCTGCGCGTTCCTGATCGCGGCGGATACGCTTTCGGGCGGCCGTATGAATGAATTCCTGCCTGTATTTCTCAATAGCCACGCGTATCAGCGGGTCTCCGCCGACCGGTTTCTCCGGGAACTGAACGATTATTTTTCGATGGATTTTTCTCCGCTGCTGGTCGATTATATCCATACCTACTACTGATTCTGAAAGGGTTTCTTTATGGACAAACAGCAATGCTGTGTTTTGATTCCTTCCCTGGAACCGGATGAAAAGCTCCCCGCCTACGTAAAGGAGCTGACGGAAGCCGGGTTCGGCCTGGTGCTGGTGATCGACGACGGCTCATCCGCCGGTTATCAGCATTTCTTTGACGAGATCGCTTCCTGGGAAGGCTGCCGCGTCCTGCACCACGAGGTCAACCGCGGCAAAGGCGCCGCCCTGAAAACCGGGTACCGCTACGTGCTGGAGGAAACCAGCCTGCAGGGCGTCATCACGGCGGATTCCGACGGCCAGCACACCGTGCCGGACACCCTCCGGATCGCCGATCTGATCACCCAGGGCGAGAAGAACCTGCTGCTCGGGTCGCGGGATTTTTCGCTCAAATCCAAGCAGGTCCCGCCGAAATCCCGCTTTGGGAACCGGTGCACTTCCTGCATCTTCGCCCTTTTCTACGGCCGCTGGCTGCCGGATACGCAGACCGGGCTCCGGGGCCTGAGCCGGGCGTTTCTTCCCGAACAACTTGATATCGGCGGGGATCGTTTCGAGTATGAAATGAACCAGCTGATCTATTGCGCCGTTCACAAGGAAAAAATGACCGTCGTGCCGATCGAGACCGTTTATCACAATGAAAACCAGGGCACGCATTTCCATCCCATCCGGGATTCCTGGCGCATCTACAAACTAATCCTGGGGAATTTCTTCCGGTTCATGGGCGCGAGCCTTTTGTGCACCCTGCTGGACCTCCTGCTGTTCACCCTGTTCGGGATCTGGCCGCTGCCGCAGCTGGTCGGCGCGGAGACGACCTGGGTGATCTTTGGGGCCAGCCTGATGGCGGTCACCGTTCTGGCCACCTGGATCGCCCGCATCTTCTCCGCGACGCTGAACTACTTCCTGAACCGTTCCCTGGTCTTTCAGATCAAGGACAGCAAGGGATCAGGGCTTCGGTATCTGCTGGTCGCCATCCTGATCATGCTGCTTTCTTCGGGCCTGGTCAGCGGCATCGCTTCCCTGTTCCGTCTGAGCAGCCAGTCCTTTGTCAACACGCTGATCAAGATGGTGGTCGACACCATCCTGTACTTTATCAATTACCGGATTCAGAAAAGCTGGGTTTTCAAAAAATAACCGGAGGATTTTGTGTTATGAACAAAACGCTTCAAACCGTGCTGACGGTGCTTTGTGTCCTGATGATCCTGGCGATGCCGCTGATCATTCCTTCCCCCAAGCTGCTGGAAAGCTCCATTGACCGGATCCTGGAGGAAATGCCGGAGGACGCCGGGGAAGAAAGCTTCCTGCTGGACTGGCTGTTTACACGCGCGAAAGCGGAAGAAACCGCCTACAGCCTGCCGGTGGACCTGACCCCCGGTTATGAGCCCAACCCCGCCTGCTACACGGAA
>CAMJXZ010000320.1 GCA_946409855.1 uncultured Clostridia bacterium
CTCTTCAGCCGCGTCAACGGCAAGCGCATCGTGAACGGCACCCTGACGGTGGCGGTTAACACCCGCTGAACCAATATAACCATCACCCGTACGGAAAAAGGAACCGTTTTTTGATCAGACGGTTCCTTTTTCCATGAAAACAGCCGCGCTTTCTCTGTTTTTCCGGACAGATATGCGGTATAATGGAACCAATCACCACGCGCCGGCGCTGTGCCCGGCCGGAAAAAAGGAGAGATCGCCTTGAAGGAGTTACAGAACAACCCGCTCAGGACCCGCCGGGACATGGCGCGGGCGGCGGCGGACATGATCCGGCCGCTGACCGGCTGCCTGACCCCGGGCAAAGCCCGCCTGTATGTCGGGGAGGGCAGCGCCCATTACGCCGAGGACGTGGCGGGCATGGAAGGCTTTTCCCGGGTGCTGTGGGCGCTGGTGCCCATGCTGATCGGCCGCTGCCCGGAGGCGGAGGAATTCTGGCCCCTGTGGCGGGAAGGGATCATCCACGGCACCGATCCCGCCCATGAGGAATACTGGGGGGACATCCGCGACAGCGACCAGCGCATGGTGGAAATGGCGGTGATCGGCACGGGGCTGTGCTTCGCGCCGGAGCGGTTTTACGGGGAACTGACCCCCGCCCAGCGGGAGAACCTCTGCCGCTGGCTGGACCAGATCAACCGGTACGACATGCCCAAAAACAACTGGCGCTTCTTCCGCATCCTGGTCAACCTCGGCTTTCTCCGCGCGGGCCGGCCGGCCCGGGAGGAACGGCTGCGGGAAGACCTGGACATGATGGAAGCCCATTACACCCGGGACGGCTGGTACTTTGACTACCCCACCAAGCGGGATTACTACACCCTCTGGGGGTTTCACTATTACAGCCTCCTGTACGCCGCGGCGATGCGGGACGCCGATCCCGCCCGGTGCGAACGGTTCCTGGAACGGGCCCGCCTGATCGCGCCCCGCTTCGCCTGCTGGTTTGACCGGGAGGGACGGGGCCTGCCCTACGGGCGGAGCCTGACCTACCGCTTCGCCCAGAGCAGCTTCTTTTCCGCCCTGGCGTTTGCGGGCGTCACCGCAGATGGAATGGATTACGGGGAGATCAAGGGCCTGCTGCTGCGGAACCTGCGCTGGTGGCTGCGCATGCCCATCTTCGACCGGGGCGGGGCGCTGACGGTAGGGTACGGCTACCCCAACCTCTGCGCGGCGGAGGGGTACAACGCCCCCGGCTCCCCCTACTGGGGCATGAAGGCCTTTTTCGTGCTGGCCCTGCCGGAGGATCATCCCTTCTGGCAGGCGGAGGAAAAGCCGTACACGCCCCCGCCGGTCTTCCTGGACGAGCAGGTTCGGCTGCTGCTTACCCGGGACCGGGAGAACCGGCAGGTGGTCGCCTACACCGCCGGCAACCATGCCTGGGAGCACATGCACGAGGATGAAAAGTACGAGAAGTTCACCTATTCCACCCAGTTCGCCTTCTCTGTGGTCAAGGAAGCCGCCACCCTGGAAAAGGGCGCCTTTGATTCCATGCTGGCGGTCAGGCGCGCCGGCAAAGACCTCTGGCACGCCCGCAGCGGGTGCGACAGCTTCTCCCTGACCCGGGAAAAGGTCTGCTTTGCCTGGTCGCCCATGGAAGGGGTGCGGATCGACACGGTGATCCTGCCCTGCGGCATGTGGCACCTGCGGCGGCACGTGATCCACGCGGACATGCCCCTGGAGATCGCGGAGGGGGCTTTCGCCATCCGGCGGGACTGGGCGGGCGCGAGGCCCTGCGACCGGGTCGAAACGGCGGTGCGCTCCGGCCCCGGGGAAGCGCAGGCCAGCGGCGCCTTCGGCACCAGCGCGGTCTTCGCCCTGGCCGGGTACGAAACCGGAACGGTGATCCGGCCCGAGCCCAACACCAACCTGATGTACCCCCGCACGGTGCTGCCCATGCTCCGCGCCTCCCTGCCCGCCGGGGAAAGCACGCTGCTGTGCGCCGTCTTTTCAGACGCCGGCGACTGCCCGCAACGGGAGGTGCCGGAAGAAGTCCTCCGCCTGGCGGAGGGGCTGCGCGGGTCGTGACCCGGGAACAGAGAAAAACCGGAGCTGCCGCGGATGGTTTCCGCGGCAGCTCCGGCTGTTTTGGCGGGGGAACGGCCCCGGTTCAGTCCTGTCCCTGCGTTTCCCCGGCGGCGACCGCGCGGTCCATGATGTTCTGCCAGACGGACGCGTCCAGCCGGACCTCCATCGGGGGAATGGCCTTCAGCTCGTCCAGCACCTCGTGGGTCTCCGGGTTCCGGCCGTTTTTCATGGTGTTGGCGTTTTTGCTGTGGTACCAGCGGACGCTGTTGAGCAGCGCCCCGGCGTCGGCAAAAGCCTGTTCCTGCAAAAGATTGCAGCAGTCCGTAATGTACTGCCGGGCGGCGTCCCGGTCTGTCATGGCCGCCGCGATGCGCAGCACTTTGCCCAGGCCCCGGACCATGGCGGTCTCGGCCGCGTGCCAGTAATCCCGGACAGGCCGGCCGTACACCGCGCAGTCGTCCGGCTCCGCGCAGAGGGTCGACAGTTCCTTGAAGCGGTAGTAGGGATAACGCTCCGTGTCAAATATGTACGCCTGGTCCGCGCTCTGGTTGCGGGCGTAGGGTTCGCTGACGCTGAGGGCGGCGCTGGAAACGGGCACGAAGACGCCGTACAGCGCGGGACCGGTGCTTTCCCAGGTGACGCAGCACATGTCGGCCGGCAGGTCCGGGTAGACCTGGGCGATGTGGACGCTCAGGGCCGTATCGGTCCCGATGACGCGCATATCCGTCCGGCCCGTCTCATCCGGGCTGTATTCCGTGCCCTCATAGCGGTCGCGCAGCAGCACCATGACATCCTGCAGGGACACCTTCCGGTCCGGCGCAAAGCAGAGCGGATACCCGCTGTCGAGCCGGTATGCCCCGGCGGAGGAGGGAGCCAGCAGCCGGTGGCCGATCCAGGTGCGCATGTGGGAATAATTCGTCGTGACCTCGCTGCCGGAATAGGTGGCCAGCAGGTCCAGCCGCCCGTCCTCCCCGTAAACGGCAAAGCCGTTTTCCTTCGCCAGGCTTTCCAGCCGGGGGGAGAGGATGCAGTCTTCGTAATCGGACGCGAATTGCAGCAGGAACTCGTTGCCGAACGCGCAGACCTGATCGTCCGGCAGTTTGACCGCGGCGTACTGGTGGCCGTTGTACATTTCCACATACCAGGCTTCCTGCCGGTCGGCGATCAGCGCGATGTTGACCTCGCTGCTGCCGAAGCGGTCGATGACGGACAAAAGCTTTTCCACCGCTTCCCGGGCAGTGGCGCTCTGGCAGACCACCAGGTCCACCGCGGTGAACTCGGTCAGGCCGTGCTCAATGAGCGGGTCGGCCCGCAGCGCGGCCGCGTTGGAAAAGGAGGTGATGGACATGATCATCATGACGCCGCATTCATTGGCGCAGACCGTGGCGTCCCGGCCCAGGCCGTTGATGGCGGTGGCGCTGTCCATGAAGGGGGTGGACGTGTAGCGGTAGGTGGTCGCCGGGAGCTCCGCGAAAACCGTGGCCCCGTTGTCCACCGGCATCACCCGGCCGGGCTGGTTTTCCACCCGTTCCGTGACGGTGACGTAATTGCCCCAGACGTCCTGGTAATCGTTGGACTTGGCGAGGATCACGGT
>CAMJXZ010000321.1 GCA_946409855.1 uncultured Clostridia bacterium
GCCGACCAGGACTATCAATTCGCCGTCCTTCACATCCAGGTTGAAATCGAACACCGCCTGGACGTTGTTGTCGTATATTTTGTCGATGTGCTTCAAACTGAGCTCTGCCATCTTCGTCTCCCCTCCTTATGCCTTGCCCGTTTCCAGGGAAGCGGTATGCGCCGCCAGCGCGCGGCCCTTGCCCAGGTTGATCAGCGCGCCTGCGACCAGGCAGAGCGCGGATAAAACAAGGTACGCAATCAGCCGGATAAACTGGAAATCATTCATCAGGCCGGGCTGGGCATGGGCTTTTACAGGATAGATGAAAATACGCGCGATCTGGATGGCCGCCAGGACGAACATCACATAGGAGAAATTGGTCTTGTAATTCTTGACTCCCTCGGACGAAAGGAAGGCAGCCAGCATGAATACCAGGTTATACAGGATGGACGCGCCCATCAGGGCCGTGTAATAAAATTCGTCCGATCTTGTGGTATCCTTGCAGACATATTTATAAATACTGACAAAGAAGAGCACATCCAGCACGATCGCCAGCAGGGCCAGACGGGAAGACTGGGTATTTTTGCTGTAGCGCATGCGGTCGACCTTGATATTCCGATCCTCCATTATGCGGACACCGCCTTTCCGTTCTTAAGCAGGGCTGCTTCTTCCTTCATCAGCCGGATTTTCAGGATCACGTTCACTACCAGGAGCGCCGTCGCGATGAGCGTCAGCGCGAACACGAAATAGTGGATATCAAACCAGAAGGTGGAATCGGTATAGGTCCCAAGACGTCCCAGCCTTCTTTCCAGCTGGGCAAAATCAACGGTGGTAAGGTACTGGTTTTTGAACGCGGCGATCTGGATATGCGCCCAGACGGCCACGCCGACGTTGGCAACCGCGTTCAGGCCCACGGCGCAGTAGTTGCCGATATAATACCTGCGCCGGATATGGGTGTTTGTAAGGAACAGCAGGCACGAAAGCAGGATCAGAACGATGCCGCAGTACAACAGGCCGCGGTTGAATCCCTGCATGTCATAATAGATCCTCGCGCCGGCTACACGGGTATTTTCAAGGTCATCAGGATCGGGAATCATGCTGTACAAGGTGTCAAAGAGATCTGTCATGATTCCCAGCGAATAAACGAACACGACGACACTGGCAGCAAGGGAGAGCAGACAGAAGATTCGCTGCAATGACATTTGTTTTTTGTACATGATATCCCTCTCCTGTTCCATGATGTCCCCGCGTGCCTTCCCCGAAGGGAAGGCACGCAGGGCTGAAGTTTTCCTGAACCTGTCAGGGGATCAGTTCGCGTTGAAGTATTCGGTGATGCGGTCCCAGCCGGTGTTCTTCAGTTCGAGATACATATCGCCGAACCAGTCCACGGTGACCATTTCGGCAGCCGCTTCGGGGCTGTCCACGTTGGCAGCCGCCAGGCCGCCGACGATGATGTTGACGAACAGGTTCTCGCCGCCGTTGCCGCTGGAGAACTTGCCGTTGGCGGTCAGCTGGGTGTAGGTGTTGAGTTCGTCATTCTCGACCTTGGTGTTGGGGAGAACGGTGGCAACGGAGGTGTACCAGGGATTGGCGGCGAGCTCAAGCAGCGGGTGCTTGATGGTGCCCAGGCCGATGGCCACGGACAGCTTGCCGGCGCCTTCCCTGCCGACTTCATGGGTGCACTGATATTCGAAGGCCTGGCTCTTGACGAAGGACAGGGTGGAGCCCAGGAACTGGCGGGCGTAGTTGGTGTAGTTGCCCTTGGCCCTGGACCACAGTTCTTCGTAGGTGGCGTCGGCGATCACGGGCATTTCCTTGCCGTTGAAGTTGAAGGTGACGTAGGAGCCGTCGTCGTTCTTCTTGATGAAGGCGTCGGGGCCGTAGGACATCAGGATCTGGCCCTTCTCGGAGTAAGCGTAGTCGATCAGCGCCAGGGCGGCGTTCAGCTTGTTGTCGTCGCCGGCGACACCGGCCTTGGAGATGGCCCAGCCGTCGGTCTTAACGGAACGCCAGGACTCGGTAAAGCGCATATAGACGCCGTTCTCGTCGGTGCCGTCGAACCAGCGGGCAACGGGGATCATGACCGCCATGTACTTTTCGCCTTCCTGGAGCTTGGTGGCGTTCATAACGGTCTGGGTCTGGTTGTAGTCGTAGGACATGAAGCCCAGGTCATTCTCCAGATAGGTGGAGGAGGTCTCCTGGGCGCCGTCGATGAACGCCTGGGAGATCAAGCCTTCGGCGGCCATCGCGTGCATCCTTTCCAGGGCGACGTAGGTCTCAGCTTCCTGGCGGGCGTCATGCAGCACGCCGTCGGTGCCGACATAGAGGTAATCCTGGCGGGATTCCATGCCGCGGACGCCGAAGAGGGTGCCGGTGAAGCGGAACATATCCACGCGGCGCTGGTTGTTGTTGTCTTCACGGGAGAACAGGCCCTGCACGGAATCGGTGCCGTTCAGAGTCTGGGGGTTGGCGACCACGCAGCGGAGCAGGGCGACCAGTTCGTCGGCGTCCCAGGCAGCGTTCTGGCCGATGAACAGGTTGGAGCGCTGGGTGCCGTAATAGCCGTTGTAAGCCTTGTCGATGTAGCCGCGCAGCATGTTGACAGCCTGCACGCCGTTCATGGGGCCGGCGTCGTTCATCATCTGGACGATGTTGCCGCAGGCGTCATAATCCTTGACCACGATCTCGGTGGCGGTGCCGTCCAGAGTCGGGGTCTCGATCTCGATCTTGCCGGAGGTGGGCATGTAGGGGGTGCAGACATAGGGGGCCAGGTCCTTGCTGGCTTCGGCGGTGAATTCGCCTTCGCCGTCCAGCAGCTTCATGGTCCAGTCAACGCGCATCAGGGGCATGCGCTCGATGTCGTTGACGCCGTCAAAGTAGGGGGAGAAGTAGATGGCGCCGGTCTTGGTGTTGCCGGTGATGGACAGGCGCACGATGGGGTTGGCTTCCAGGTACGCCTTGAAGTTGGGCAGCTTGTCAATGTATTCAGCCAGGTTGATCAGGCTGCCGACTTCGCCGTATTCGGACAGGGTGGCCGCGGTGCCGCTGACCATATCCACTTCCGCCAGGCGGTCCTTCCAGAACTCGAATTCCTTAGCGGAACCGTTGCCCTGGTACTTGTCCTCGAATTTCACGCCCAGGATTTCTTCCAGAGCGACCCAGGTGGGCTTGAGGGCGCCGGTGTTGTAGGTCTTGCCGTCAGCCAGGGTGATGCCTTCGCCGGCGGTTTCAGCGTCGAAAGAGATACCGGTCTTGGCGCTGTTGTAACCGGTGGCCATGCGCAGGACGGTGCCGGGCGCATAGTTCAGGCCTTCGGCGCCCGCGGTGACGACGGCCAGGGAAAGGACCATGATCATCGCAAGGACAATTGCAGTCAGACGTTTCATAAGCTGGTTTCCTCCTCAAATAATTATTCCTTCACACCGCCGGCGTTGGTGCCTTTGGCGAAGTACTTCTGGATGAAGGGGTAAATGATCAGGATGGGAATGATGGAACAGACGATCAGGGCGAAGATCAGGGAGTCGGCGGCGTAGTTGCCGGTCATGGTCGCCAATTGCTCCGAGTCGGTGTAGAATTCCAGTTTGTTGCGGATGAACACCTGCAGGGGCTGCTCGTAATCGTTGGAGATCATCTGGCGGGCCCAGAAGTATCCGTTCCAGCGGGAGATGGC
>CAMJXZ010000322.1 GCA_946409855.1 uncultured Clostridia bacterium
CCGGAGAATGATCCGGTGGATCATTCTCACCGAAGAACGGGCCGGCAGGCCCCGGTTGTGTCCCCCTTTCGCCGGGCTGCGCAGCAGCCCCTCAAAAAACAGGGGGAGGGCATGCGCCTTCCCCCGGGTGCCTTGACAGGCGGGCTGAATCAAAAGTCGTCGTCTTCGTCATCCACCGTCGGCGGCTCAAAGCCTTCGACTTCCACGTTGTCGGAATGGACGAAGCCTTCCATGCCGCCCACTTCCACATAGTACCAGACGCCGCCGGTGACGTCGAAGAAGTAGCACTTGACATCCAGCGGGGTGCGGCGGGGCAGGTTCTGGTAAACGACGGCGGAATTATCATAAGGATCCATCTTGGAGCGCAGGTTCGCGCCCTTATTGATGACGTAGCCCCTGGCTTCCAGGGCGTGGCCGCCGTAGCGCCAGTATTCGCCGTCCATCATCGACACGTGCCGCTGGGCGAACACCTTGTTGTAGTTGCCGTCAAAGAGGAAGGTGTCCCCGTGCAGGTCGCTCTCGGCCGCCCGCATCTGCTGGGTGGTGTAGTATTCCTGGGGAACTTCCTTGCCGGTGTCCTTCTCGGTGGTGTCCACGATAAAGACGACGCCCTCGGCGACATAGCCCTTGCGGCCGTTGTAGCGCACGCGGTACCAGCCTTCGTCAAAGCTGATGACATCCAGCCAGATGTAGGGCCCCAGGTTAAAAATCACATTGTCGCCGTAGGCGCTGGGCTGGGAACGCATCCTGGCGCCGTCCTGGCTGGTCATGACCGCGGCGACAAATTCGAGCTTCTGCTCTTCCTGCGCGACCGCGCTGACGCAGCCCATCAGCAGCATGGCGCAAAGCATCAGGGATACGATGGATTTCCATGCGTTTTTCTTCATTGTTGATGATCCTCCTGTCGAGAAGTACGATCTTCACCGGAAAGGCGGTGCTGTACATATTCAGGGATATTATAAACGGAAAAAGACAAATTGGCAAGAATTTTTCCTGTAAAATGGAAAAAAACTGTAAATTTTTCCCGATTCGCCTCTGATCCGGGGAGAAACGGCCCGGAACGCCCGGCGGAAAAAAGACGCGGGACGGGGAGAAAGTGCTCAGGTTCCCCGCAGGATCGCGTCCAGCACAGGATAGAGCTCCTCCTCCCGCTCATAAGGGTAAATATGGAAGAAGGGGTTCCCGGCCAGCATCGCGGACAGGCGCCCCCGCCCTTCGTTAAACAGGATGTGGCAGGGTATTCCGTGCGCTTCCGCCCAGGCCAGCTCATACCCAACGCCCAAGGACGGGCAGCTGCACTCGGCGATCACCAGGTCCGCCCGGGAAATCCAGGCGGTGTCCCGCAGGTAGATCTGTTCCTCCGTAAACGGTTCCGAGAGGTTTACATCCCCCACGTGCTCCGTCAGCACCCGGTCCGTCCGGGCGATATAGGCGATCAGCCGGTGATACAGCGCGGCGTCTTCCCGGCCGCCCCGGATGGAGCCGGCAAAATAAACCTGTTTCATCCGCCGTCCTCCCGTTCAGGCGTTATCGCCCGAAGCGTCCCTGCCCTTCAGGATCCACCGCTTGGCGAAATAGTTGAACACCATCACCAGCAGCGTCGCGATGGTCTTGTTGACCATGTACCCGGTCACCCGGAAGCCGAACAGGGTCAGCCAGACCTGATCCTCCCCCAGCGTTACCCGGAACAGGTACATCAGCACCCAGTTGAGCCCCAGGCCGATCAGGCTGCTGATGAGGAACCCGGCCTTGGCGCGCCCGCTGTCCGCCGCGCCGGGAAAGACCCACTTAACGCAGATCAGATAGTTGACCGCGACGGAGACCAGGAACGCGATGGGCGTGGCGATCATCGTGTCCAGCCCCGCCCCGTCCCGCAGCAGGATCAGGACCCCCAGCTCGATCAGGAAGCACACGCCGCCCGTGAGCGCGAATTTGAGTATTTCCCAGGTTCTTCCCTTCATGATATCCTTTTTGATTTCCTTCCTCTTTTTGAATGCTTATCTTTGTTGGAATGCTTATCTGACCCCGGCCGTCTCCCGTCCGGCGGACGGTTCATTATATCACCTCTTCCGCCCGCCGTCCACAGCACTTCAAATGAATTTACACGCGTCCGGCGCCCCAGGCGAAACCCTTTGTTTTTTCATTGTATTTTTATTGCATTAAAGTATGAAATCAATTGACGCAGGGGAAAAGAATCGGGTAGAATATTCAAACCAACCGCGCAAACGGTCTTTCTGCGGAGGAATGCAATGAACGCCAAGTTCCTGACGTACTTAGTGGAGCGCCTGCTGATGGCCCTGCTGACCATCTTTCTGGTGATCGCGATCACCTTTTTTGTGATGCACGCCATCCCCGCCAGCCCCTTCAGCTCGGAAAAGGCCAAGAGCGACGCGGTCATCGCCGCGCTGGAAGCCAAGTACGGGTTTGACAAGCCCGTCCCCATCCAGTTCCTGAACTACCTGAAAAACATCCTGCAGGGGGACTTCGGCCTGTCCACCGGCTGGGTGGGCAATACGGTCATCGACCTGATCATCGGCGGCTTTTCCTACTCCGCCCGCATCGGCTTTACGGCGGGGCTACTGGCCATCGTGCTGGGGGTGATCTTCGGGTCCGTCGCGGCCCTGCAAAGGGGGAAATTCCTGGACAAGCTGATCCAGGTCCTCACCACGGCGCTGGTCTCCATGCCGTCCTTCGTGATGGCGACGCTGCTGCTGCTGATCTTTGCCCTGCGGCTGGGCTGGCTGCCCTCCATGGGCAATCAGCCCGGAGGGCTGGTGCTGCCGGTGATCTCCCTGAGCCTGTACCCCATGGCCTATGTGACCAGGCTCCAGCGCTCCTCCATGCTGGACGTGCTGGGGCAGGACTACATCCGCACCGCCCGGGCCAAGGGCGTCAGCAGCAGCAAGGTGATCTTCAAGCACGCCCTCAAGAACACCCTGACCCCGGTCATCACCTACGCCGGCCCCATGATGGCCTACATCCTGACCGGGTCCATGGTGGTGGAAAACATCTTCTCCGTGCCCGGCCTGGGCCGCCTGTTCACCAACAGCATGCTGCGCACCGATTACATGATGATCATGGGCGTGACCATCTTCCTGGCCACGATGATCATCCTGATGAACTTCATCGGCGACATCCTGTACAAGGTGGTCGATCCGAGGATCGACCTGAGCTGACGGCGCCTTCATAAAAACACATCCTGATCCGGGAGAAGCGATATGTCTGAAAACAGCAAGCCCTTCAAAAACCTCCTGAGCCTGCAGATCGACCCCAAGCTGTTTGAAACGGCCTCGGAGGACGAAAAGGCCCAGCAGGTCACCATGCGGGAGTCCGTCTCCTTCATGCGGGACGCCATGCGCCGCCTGCGCCGCAACCACATCGCGATGATTTCCCTGTGCGTGATCATCCTGATCGCGCTGATCGCCTTCATCGTCCCCACCTTTTACCCCTACACCTACACCAAGCAGGACGTGACCGCCCAGAACCTCGCGCCCTTCCAGTACAGCGCCAAGGAACAGGCCAAAATCGCCCGGGGGCAGAACGTCTTCCCGCACATCATGGGCACCGACGCCCTGGGCCGGGACTACGCCATCCGCGTCATTTACGGCACCCGCATTTCCCTGCTGGT
>CAMJXZ010000323.1 GCA_946409855.1 uncultured Clostridia bacterium
CGCGGAAGGCCTGTGGCAGATGGATGAGCGGAATTGTGAAATACAGGAGAGGAATGGACATTGCTGAGCAGGATACTGTCGCTGGTGCTGGTGTTTCTGTCCCTGGGGCAGGCCGCGGTCCGGCAGCTGGAAGACCAGATGTCGCTGGGCGGTTATCTGTTCCTGGTCAATAAGGAATTCATGCTCAGCGCGGATTACGTGCCGGACGACCTGGTGATGCCTGATGTGCGCAGACGGACGGGGTCCGTGCTGATGCGCAGGGAAGCCGCGAAGGCGCTGGAGGAGATGTTCGCCGCCGCCAGGGAGGAAAAGATTCATCTGGTGGCGGTCTCCGGCTACCGCAGCTTCCAGACCCAGCGGGCCATTTACAACCGCCGCCTGCAGGCCGCCGGCAAGGCGCATGTGGACCGGTTTGTCGCCGTGCCGGGCGCCAGCGAGCATCAGCTGGGGCTGGCTATGGATATCAGCCGCACCAAGGACACGGGGCTCAAGGCTTCCTTCGGCACCACCAAGGAAGGAATATGGCTTGCGGAAAACTGTTATCGCTTCGGCTTTATCCTGCGTTACAAAACGGAGTGGGAAGCGGTCACCGGCTACGGCAACGAACCCTGGCACGTGCGCTACGTGGGGGTCGACCACGCGATGCGCATCCGGGAGTTGGACATTCCGCTGGAAGAATACATCGAGGCGCTCCGGCAGGCTTCTGCGCTGGCCGGGGAGAATGAGGGATCGGATCAATGAGAAAGACTTTCGTGCTGCTTTTCGCGCTTCTTTTCCTCTGTGCGGCGGGCCGGGCCTTGGCGGATATGCCGCCGTGGACCTATCCGCTGGAGCCGGAAATCCTGGAGGACAGGGAAGGGCTGCTGGTGCTGACCAACCGCTCCAGCCTGCTGAGCGAGGATTTTGTGCCCAGGGACCTGGTGGTGATCACCGCCCGGCACATCAACGACATCCACGGGGACATGCTGCGCAAGGTGGCCAACGACGCGGTGAACCGGATGTTTGAAGACGCCGAAAAGGACGGCTGCAAGCTGTACTTAAAGAGCGTCTACCGCGCCTATTCCACCCAGAAGTACATGTACCAGAACCGCCTGTCGAAGGTCGGGCGGGACGACGGGGTGGTGGCCTATCCCGGCTCCAGCGACCATCAGACGGGCCTGGGCATGGACATCCTCAACTATGAATGGACGAAAAAAAGCGGCATGACACCCGCCTTCGGCACTGAGAAGGAAGCCATCTGGATGGCGGAGCACTGCGCGGAGTACGGCTTCGTGATCCGCTATGAAGAGGATAAGCAGGACCTGACCGGCATCATCTATGAGCCGTGGCACCTTCGCTACGTAGGCCTGGAAGCGGCCCGCTACATGAAGGAGCATCATCTGTGCCTGGAGGAATTCGACGCCGAATGGCGCCAGTACATTCAGGACTGGGAGGCGGCCGGCGGCGATTTCAGGCAGCTGCTGCGCGACCGCGCCGCTCCCTCGTCCGTCTCCGTGCTCTATGTGACCGACGACGGCGAGGAAGAGCTCTCCATCGAGCTGGATGATTAGGAGCGGGCATGGCGACACTGCGCGACAAACTGAAATCCTACGGCAGCAAGCCCAAAGACCAGGAACCCCGTCCGGCGGAGCCCGTACGGGACTGTCTGCGCGTCTTTGACCGGACGGACCGGCGGGATTACGCGCTGCCGGACGAGCTGCCCGGGGAGATGCTGTACCTTCTGTCGGGGGAGGAGATGGGCGCCGTCCCGCTGGAAAAGGTGCTGTTTCTGGACACGGAAACCACCGGCCTTTCCGGCGGCGCCGGCACGATCGCCTTCCTGACCGGGCTTGGGTATTTCGAAGGGGAGCAGTTTGTCGTCGAGCAGGATTTCATGCGGGACTACCCGGAGGAAAAGCAGATGCTGGCGCGGGTGGGGGAACTGCTTGCGCGGAGCGAGCTGCTGGTCACCTTCAACGGGCGGACGTTCGACATGCCCCTGCTGGACAGCCGTTTTATCATGCAGGGGATGCGGAACCCGGCGCCGGAGATCCCGCATCTGGATCTGCTCAAATGCGCCCGGGCGGCCTGGAAGATCCGCCTGACGCGCTGCAATCTGGCGTCGCTGGAAGAAAAGGTCTTCGGGCTGACCCGCTGGGACGATCTGCCGGGCAGCCTGGTGCCCAAGGCGTTTTTTGACTATCTGCACTCGGGGGAGTTTTACTGGGTGGAGCCGGTGCTGGCCCATAACGTGCAGGACATCCGCTCCATGCCGATGGTGCTGGCGGCGCTGCTCCGTCTGTACGAGCGGCCGACGGAAGCGGAGTACGCGCAGGATATCTATTCCGCCGGCAGGGTGTTTGAAAAGCGCGGCCAGACGGAGACCGCCCGCCGCTGCTACCGCGCGGCGGACCGGGGCACCATGTCCCGCCTGTCCCGGCTGACGCTGGCGGACAGCCTGCGCCGCCACCGGGAGTACGGGCAGGCGGCGGAAATCTACCGGCGGATGATCGAACAGGGCCAGGCCGGAGTCTACCCCTATGTGGCGCTGGCCAAGCTGCTTGAGCACCGGCTGGGCCGGCCGGAGGAGGCATTGTCCCTGACCCGCCGGGCGATGCTTCTGTGCGGCCCGGATCAGGAGGAAGAGATGGCGGCGCTGCAGAAAAGGCTGCTGCGCCTGTACCGCAAATGTGAAAAACGGAAGGACGAAAGCCTTCCCGGCTGAACGGCCGGAACGGAACAGAAGGAGGATCGACAGATGGGTTTCATGGATCAGCTGAAGGTGCGCAAGGCGATGGCCCTGCAGCAGAAAGGCCAGAAGGAAGAGGCAATGCAGGAGTACGAAAAGCTCTATCAGGCGGGGATCATCGAGCCGAACTACCTCTTGCCCTATACCGTGCTGCTGCTCAAAAAGAACGACGGCCAGGAAAACTATGAAAAGGTCAAGGAGATCCTCAAAAAGGCGGAAAAGTATCCCAACCTGAACGCCTCGCAGAAACAGCAGATCCACCTGAATTACGCCTGCGCCCAGTACCGTCTGGGCCACCTGCCCGAGGCGATCCATCTGCTGGAGGCCTCCATGCAGAAGTACCCCTTCGGTACCACCTACCAGGCGCTGGGCTATCTGTACGTGGAGGCGGGCGACGTGGAAAAGGGCCTTGAATTCAATCAGAAAGCGCTGGAATACGACGACGAGGACCCGGTCGTCATCGACAACATGGGGCAGTATTATTACCGGGTGCTGGGGGACAAGGAGCAGGCGCTGCCCTATTTTGAAAAGGCCCACGGCATCAACCCCAAGCAGCTGGATACCAACTATTTCCTTGCCCTGTACGACCTGGAAGCCGGCCGGAAGCAGGAAGCAAGGGAGAAGCTGGAAACGGTGCTGAGCGGCAATTTCTCCCCCCTCAACTACGCGACCCGCGAGCGGGTGGAGGAGCTGCTCAGGCAGTGCTGAAGGAACGGCGGAAGGTCATAAAAAACGCGAACGGGGCTGTTGCACTAATCCCCAAGAAAAAAGTAAAAAAACGGAGTTGTTCACTCGAACTTCTCCGTTTTTTGCTGTATACTGTAACTGACATGAAACAATATCAGCGAACAAATTATACAACAAAAGAAATGGCAGTGCAACTGGTTATGC
>CAMJXZ010000324.1 GCA_946409855.1 uncultured Clostridia bacterium
TTGGCGGTATGTGTTTTGTGAAGTCATCCTTATCGGAGGTATCGGTCTTGAACAGCAACGCAAAGTCCCCCCGCACGCTTTCCGGCTGGGTCCGCCGGGAATGGTCGGAAACGGCCGTTCTCCTGCGCTGCATCCCGGCGGTGGTGGTTTCCCTGTTTTCCGTCAGCGTCATCTGCATGAACCTGCTGGCCAACAAGACCCTGGTGCAGACCGACTGGATCGCCCTGGACGGGGGGATCCTGGTTTCCTGGCTGTCCTTTATGTGCATGGACGTCATCACCAAGTATTTCGGTCCCCGCGCCTCCAACCGGATCGCCGTCCTGGCGGCGGGCATCAACGTGCTGACCTGTCTGATCTTCTATATCGCCAGCGTCATCCCCTCCGACGCGGACGATTACACGGCGCTGAACGGCATCTTGGGCGGCACCTGGTTTATCCTGTTCGGCAGTACGGTCGCCTTCCTTTTGTCCGCGGTGATCAACAACTTCCTCAACTGGTCCATCGGGCAGATGTTCCGGAAGCACCCGGACGGGAAGGCCGCCTACGCGGCCAGGACGTATATCTCCACCCTCATCGGCCAGTTCGCGGATAACCTGATCTTTTCGGTGATCGTCTTCATGGGCTTCGCGCCGGTGTACTGGGACGGGTTTCACTGGACGTTCGTGCAGTGCGTGGCCTGCGCGCTGACCGGGGCCGTGGCGGAGCTGATCATGGAGATCGTCTTTTCGCCGATCGGCTACCGGGTCGTCACGAAATGGCAGCGTTATCATGTGGGGCAGGAGTATCTGACGCTGACCGGGGGGAGAGGCTGAGATGAAGGTACTGATTACCGGCAGTTCCGGCGGCATCGGGCGGGCCATCGCGGCGCGGTTCCTGACGGCCGGCCACGAGGTCGTCGGGCTGGACCGCAGCCCCGCGGCCCTGACGGACGCGCGCTACACCCATTACCGGCTGGATATCCGGGATGATGACCGCCTGCCGGAGATCCCCGGCGTCCAGGTGCTGATCAACTGCGCCGGCACGCAGAACGAGGAGGATATCGACATCAACCTCAAGGCGCTGATCCGGGTCACGGAGCGGTACGGCGTGCAGGAGAACATCCGCTCGGTGCTCCACATCGGCTCCGCCAGCGGGCACACGGGCTCGGAATTCCCCGCCTACTGCGCCAGCAAGGGCGGCGTGATCGCCTACACCAAGAACGTCGCCCTGCGGATCGCCCGGTTCGGCGCCACCTGCAACAGCCTGGACCCCGGCGGCGTGCGGACCTCCCTGAACGACTGCGTGATGAACGACCCGGCGCTTTGGGCGCAGATCATGGCGGAAACCCCGCTCAGACGGTGGGCGGCTCCGGAGGAAATCGCCGAGTGGGCGTATTTCCTGACGGTGACCAACACCTTCTGCACCGGCCAGAGCATCGTGGTGGACGGCGGCGAGTCGATCAATTACCGTTTTGTCTGGAAGGACTGAACGCCTTTCAGCCGGCGCCCGGCCGCATTCCCGGGCGCCGGGACTCATACTGGTTTTCACCTAATCCATGCACATCTGTGGGTGCCTTTTGCGCCATCTCTGTGTCAGTCCTCCTCACCGTACCTACGGGTACGCTTTCGGATGCCTTCCTTGATATGACGCAAAATCCATCCCACATCTGCACATGTTCTAGATGAAAATCAGTATCATGATAAGCAAAAACGCCTGACGCCTTGCGGCATCAGGTGCTTTTTGCGCTTTTTGGGCGGAAGGGATCTTCCTTTTTTGAAGTGCGTGCCGCGCCCGGCGGCCCATGGCGGCGGCCCGGCCGGGGACATGGATTCTGTGTTATATGCCGCGGCAGAAAGAGAGGATCTCATCCAGCCGGGGTTCAACCATTTCTTTGCACGCGATCGACGGCAGGCCCAGATGCCCGGCGCACTCGATTTCCAGATGTCCGTAAAAATGCTCGATGGTTTCTGTGATCCGGTCGCACTCCCGCATGCCCGTACCGGTTCGCAGGGCGATGACGTAGCCTTTTTTCCCGCGCGGGATCACCGCGTGCGGGTCATGCGTGTTGCACCAGGGCGTGCACCTGTCGATGAAGGCTTTCATTTGGCCGGGGATATCCGCCCAGTAGGAAGGGGCCACGGAAACGATCCGGTCCGCCTTTTCGAATTCCTCCATGATCGCTGATACGTCGTCCCGCAGGACACAGCGGGCCGTCGTGTGGCAGGTTCTGCACCCTTTGCAGAAAGCAAAGCTGTAATCATCGATGCAGATGGTTTTTGTTTCATAGCGGTCCGACAGCTGTTCGGCGGCAAGGCGGACGATTTCCGCCGTTGCCCCGGCGCGGACAGGGCTGCAATTGATGACCAGTGCTTTCATCGTCGTCCTCCGTATCCCATGAGGGTTCAGCCGTTATTGATCCCTTTGAGGCAAATGCCGGGTCAGGCCCTGACGGGTGTTTCCATTATATGCCCGCCGTTCCAAAATCACAATAGGGAGAACAGGCCGATGCCTGTCAAGGACGGCCGGCGCGGCAAAGGGTTTATACAAACAAAAAAGCCCGGAAACGACTTGTTTCCAGGCTTTTCTGTATGGTCGAGGTGGCAGGATTTGAACTGTTCACATGAGCAAAATAACGAACAATTCTGGTCAAAACAGTACAATCCGGTTAGCAGGATTTTCCGTTTTATACATTTCTGAACAATAACGGAAAACGGTGTATCATTCTGGTTTGGGTATGGCGGCGAAGCTTAAGCGGGTATTTGGGGGCTCTGCTTCCGAAAGGAGGGCAGTCCTTTTATACTCGATCGCTGCGCCTTTGCCAGCCTTTACCTCATGTGGAAGTGATTTGCCCAGGGGCTGTTGCCAGAGGGATTGCCGTCACTCTGGATACTTTCAATACATAAATCTAACCTTAAACCACTTGTAAATACAGAATAATGTCAGATCTAGTGACGGCAAAAGTATTATCTGCACGAAACAACTGCTCTGTATATCCATGCATTTCCTGTATTGCGCCATTTAATCCAGTAGTTTATTACGCTGGAATTATGATCTGCGGATAATATTGATTCAAATACAAATAAAGCAATTTATAGAAGGTATCAAACGCTTGTTCTTCATTATCACAGTGTTCCAAAATGATATTATACCATCCTTGAATGCCCGTTCCAGCTTCCAGTCCATAGTATGTATCAACAAAATTCCACCATTGTTTTGAAAAGGCAATTAATACATCACGATATCCACATATAGCGAAAGCATCTCCGGCGCCATAGATATATATACATAGTAGTTTTATTGAATGTTCTCCAATTAGTAGTCCAATTTTCTCTTTATAATTAAACAAATTAGTGATAAATTCCTGCAGCATCTGGAAACACCTCAATTTCATTTCTTTTAACTTTTACTATATTAACACTTGCGTGGAAACTATGAATCCAAGCATTTAATTCCTTTCCTTCGGGATATATATTGCAAAAAACTCTTTGATTGTATTCATATCCATAGTGGGTTCCATTCAAAGTAATTGTTTCCTTGTATCGATCTGACACAACCAAGCCATTATATGCGAAAGGAAATTCGAGCTTTATTTCATTTCCTCCTGGGAAAACTTGTTTCATTTGTTCTACTGCTTC
>CAMJXZ010000325.1 GCA_946409855.1 uncultured Clostridia bacterium
GCTTGACTGCCTATGAAAAGGGGCTGCTGCACTTTTTTCTTAGTGCAACAGCCTCGTTTGCTGTTCTTCGGCGCGTTCCTGCGCCTGTCAGATCCGGAGGGTGAGGACGTTCAGGCCCAGGAGATTCTGGTACCGGACGTCCCGGGTGATGCTCAGCACGATGCGCAGGCCGATGTTGCTGACAAGGTCGTCGGGGTCCAGGACCTTCGCGCGGTCCAGCGGGTCGAAAGCTGCGCAGTTGTCCCGCAGGCGCAGGATGATATCGTCCTCCTTGTGCACCACGCGGATATTGATATAGTGACTGCCGCTGTCCGCGGAAAACCCGTGCTCGACCACGTTGCCGGCCATTTCCTCCATGGCCAGCCCGGCCAGCCGCGCCCGGCGCAGGTCGACGCCCCGGGCCAGGCAGAAATCGATCACCCGGCCGGAGACCTCGGTCACCTGGGACATATCGGAGATCTCAATGTCGATGCGGGCGTCCTCTTTAGCGCCGAAGCTGTCGGGGAGGACCAGCAGGTCTTCCATGTCTTTGGGGAAACGCTTCTTCCTGACGGCCGCGTAGGCCAGGATCAGCATCAGGCAGAGGACACCGTTCAGGATGTTGGCCAGGTAAAGGCCGTTCATCCGCATCTGGGGGATCAGCATAAGGGAAAAGAGCACGACGCCGATCATGCCGTCCGTCAGCGGCAGCACGTTGGACATGAATTTGTTTTCCATCGCCTGGGCGTAGCAGGCAAAGCACAGGCTGATGACGGACAGGGGCATGCACAGCGGCATCATCCGCAGGCCCGTCAGCGTCATTTGAAAGACAGGGTCTGCGGGATCGCGGTAGAACATGCTCGTAAAGGGGCCGGCAAGCAGCACCATCAGCGCGGAGATCCCGCACTGCAGCAGGAGGCATTTGCGGAAGGCGATGCGCATGATGTCCGCCACGGAGCGCCGGTCCTCCTCGCCGATGCTGATGCCCAGCAGCATCCGGGTGACGGACACCATACCAAACGGGATCGGCCAGAAGACGCCCATCAGCGAATTGACGGCAGCGAAGGCGGAAAGGCCCGCGCTGCCCACATAGGCCATGATCAGCGCGTTGACGATCAGGCAGCGGAACATCTCCACAAATCGGGACAGGGCGCCCGAGTATCCCAGCCTGCAGATGGAAAGGGAATCCTTCCAGCTGAAGGTCTTCGGCGCCAGCTTCATGCCGGACCGGTGGGTCAGGTAATAATGCGCCATCACGCCGCAGAACACCCACAGGCCGATGGAGGACCCAAGGCCCAGCCCAAGCGTATCCAGCTTCAGCGCGCCCACGAGCAGGGCGTTCATCAGCGCGTTGGATACCACGCAGGCAAGGCTGGCGGCGGTGGTGCGCCGGCGCTGGTTTTCCATGGAGAGGAAGGAGAAGAGCTGCTGCCCCAGCACCAGCGCGGGGATGCCGACGGCCTGGCCCAGGATGTAGCGGTTCAGCGCCAGCCGTTCCGTATCGTCCTGCGCCATCACCCTCGTCAGGTCGGTGACCGCGCCCAGCACCAGCAGCGCCGAGGTTGCCAGCGAAATGCCCAGGGAGAGGAGCAGGTCGGTGGAAAAGAGGCGGTGCACGGAATCTATGTCATTTTTGCCCATGGCCTTGCCCACCAGCAGCTGCGATCCGCTGACCAGCATGACGCTCAGCGCGAAGAGAAAATGATTGAGCGGCGAATAAAACCCGATCGCGCTCATGGCGGTCTTTCCGACGAAATTGCTGGCGAACAGACTGTCCACGATGCCGTTGGCCGCGTTGATCATCAGCAGCAGCACCTGATAGGGCAGCAGCCGGAAAAACAGCCCGGACAGCAGTTTGTCGTTTCCTTTTCCTTTCATCTTCATTCCCTGCCTTTCAAGACCGGTCCAGTATACCAGCAGGCGCCGCGGTTCGTCAAGCGCGCGTCCGGATTCGCGCCCGCCTGGCGTGGACGGAAATTTGCCCGGAACGGTTTTCATTTTGCCCGTCCTGTGGTATGATACCGGCAGCGGCTGAAGGCCAGACAGGGATATCATGATCCGGGTCCGTAAAAACGGATCCCGCGCGGAGGAAGAACGATGGAATCAAGACCGAACGAGATGAAGAAGAACATGGGGGTCATGTCCGCCATTTCCATTGTGGTGGGCTGCGTGATCGGCGCCGGCGTATTCTTTAAGCCCCACGCGATTTATCAGGCGACGGGCGGCGCGCCGGGGCTGGGGCTCCTTTCCTGGATCATCGGCGGGCTGATCAGCATCTTCGGGGCGCTCACCTTTGCCGAGATCGCCGTGCTGATCCCCCGGACGGGCGGGATGGTCACCTACCTTGGGGAGGTATACGACCGGCGGATCGGCTTTCTGGCCGGGTGGATGCAGGTGGTGATCTTCTATCCGGCGTACCTGGCGGGGTACGGCGTCAAGGTGGGTACGGAGCTGTCCGGCCTGCTGGGCGTCAACATATCCCTCCCGGTGGGGATCCTGGTCATCGCCGGGGTCGTGGCGCTGAACGTGCTGGGGTCCGGGTCCGCCAGCAGGTTCCAGATCCTCTCCACGGCGTGCAAGCTGATCCCGCTGGCGCTGATCATCGCCGCGGGCATGCTCCTGGGGAAGAGCAGGGAACCGCTCTTTACGCCGATGGTGGGCGAAGGGACCGGCGCCGCTTCCGCCCTGGGAACGACGCTGCTGGCGGTGCTGTTCGCTTTTGAGGGGTGGACCAACGTGGGCGCCATCGCCGGGGAAATGAAGCGTCCCGCCCGGGACCTGCCCAGGGCCATCGTCGGCGGGGTCAGCATCATCATGGCGGTGTATCTGCTGATCAACATCGCGTACCTGCGGGTCATCCCAGCCAATGAACTGATGAACCTGGAATCGCCGGCGTCGGCGGTAGCCGCGAAGCTTTTCGGCAGCGCCGGCGGCACGATCATCGCCGTCGGGATCATCATCTCCGTGATCGGGGCGGGCAACGGGTTCCTGCTGTCCGGGTCCCGGGTGGCGTATTACCTGGCGAAGGAAGGCATGCTGCCCGGCAGAAAGCAGCTGGCCCGGCTGAACGAACGGCTGGTGCCCGCCAACGCCATCATCCTGGTGGGGACGCTGGCGGCGCTCTATTCCCTGATCGGCCAGTTTGACCTGCTGACGGACATGGGGACCTTTTCCTGCTGGATCTTCTACACCCTGACCTTCTGCTGCGTGATCCACATGCGGCGCACGCATCCGGACATGGAACGGAAGTACCGGGTGCCGGGCTATCCGGTCATCCCGCTGCTGGCGATCGCCAGCGGGCTGTACGTGATCGCCAGCCAGCTTTTCCTGTCCGGCAGCCGGGGCAGGATCATGGCGCTGGCGAGCGTCGGGATCACGCTGATCGGCCTGCCGGTTTACCTGGCGGTACAGAAAAAGGCGGGGAAACCGTCCGGTAAATGACAGACTGCGCATGGGGCATCACGGTTTTCAAAGGCGGATGGACCGCGCGGAAGGAACAAAACAGAACGGGAGGATGAAAAATGAGCGCATTCAATTGGGCGATGATCGGCGCGGGCAAGCTGGCGCACATTGTGGCCGGGGAACTGCTTCCCTCCGGG
>CAMJXZ010000326.1 GCA_946409855.1 uncultured Clostridia bacterium
ATCGTCGTGGACTGGACGATGATCCAGAACATCATCGACGCCTGCGGCGGCGTGGACATCACCATCACCGACGGCGAGGCGACGCGCCTGCGCTCCAAGACCGCCTACAGCGCCAACTGGACCGACCCGGTGCTGCCGGCCAAGAACGGCGGGGGCACCTATCATTTCAAAGGCCACGCGGCGGTCATCTACATGCGCATCCGTTCCAGCTACGTGGTCAACGGGGAAGCCAACGACTTCCGCCGCACCTCCCGCGCGCGCCAGGTGCTTTCTTCCCTGGCGGCCTCCCTGCGGGACATCACCTATGACCGGGCGCTGGAGCTGCTGGACGTGGTCGTCGAAAACACGCTGGTGACGGACATGTCCGCCGCGGACCTGTTTGAGGCCGTCCAGCTCGCCTACGACTTAAAGGACAACGACATCAGCCAGATGCGCATCCCGATTCAGGGCACCTTCGAGGAGATCGATTACGGCGGCTCCGCCCAGCAGATCGATTACCCCGCCAACCGGGAAGCGCTGCACAAATTCCTCTACGGCACCTACGTCGTTCGCGAAGAGGACGCCCCGGCCCCCGCCGGGAGCGAGGAAGGCGGCCTGCCCGCCGAAGGGGAGCCCGCGGCGAACCTGTTTGAGGCGCCCCATGACGGCAGCGCCTACGCCGCCTTCATCACCGCCTTCAACGCCTTCGTCCGCACAGCAAGTCAGGGCGGGTACGAGATGGGCACGGAGCTGACGCCCGAGTTCGAAACGCTGATGACCGCCTACACCGCCTTCCTGGAGGAATACGACGCCTTCCGGGCGGAGCTGGCCACCTCCGGCACCCCGCTGCTGATGATCGCCAAGCAGAAGGAAATGGATCAGCGGTACCAGACCGTCGCAGAAGCGCTGGATCAGCTGGACCAGATGGAGCTCAACCCGGCGGACGACGGCCTGTATATCCGGACGCTGGAAAGCATCCTGGAAAGCACCGGCCAGGGAGAATAAGCCATGCCTCCAGCCTTTACCCGGCAGCTCCCGATGTACGGGCTGCTGATCAGCCTGGCCATCCTGCTGGGCGTATATCTGTGCGGGAAAAACACGAAGCGCCTGTCCCTGCCCAAAGACGCCGGGCTGGACGTCGCCCTGTGGGGCGTGCCCGCGGCGCTGATCGGCGCCCGCGTCTATTACGTGATCTTCCGCTGGCAGGACTACGCTGCGGACCCGCTCAGCGTCTTCCGCGTCTGGGAGGGCGGGCTGGCCATCTACGGCGGCGTCATCGGCGGGCTGCTGGGCGTGTATGCCCTGAGCCGCGCGCAGAAGGTCCCTTTTTGGGCGCTGGTGGACATGACCGTCCCCTCCCTCCTGCTGGGCCAGGCCATCGGCCGCTGGGGCAATTTCTTCAACCAGGAAGCCTACGGAAACCCGGTGACCAACCCGTCCCTGCAGTTCTTCCCCCTGGCCGTGCTGGTGCAGGGGAACTGGTACCAGGCCGCCTTCTTCTACGAGTCCATGTGGGACCTGGCCGGGTTCCTGGTTCTCTGGTTCACCCGGAAAAAGTGGCGCCTGGGGGACGGCCTGCCCCTGTACATGATCGTTTACGGCCTGGGCCGGGTCTGGATCGAAGGCCTGCGGAGCGACAGCCTCTACGTCCCCGGCACCGCCATCCGCGTTTCCCAGGTGCTCAGCGGGGCCATGGTGCTGGGCGGCATCGCCTATTTCCTGATCCGCGCCCGCCTGCCGGGCAGGAAGGACGGGACGGCTTCCTGATGCCCGCCGCCCGTTTCGCTGCGCCCGGCCGGAGCGCCCGCGCCGATGAATCATCCGCACAACGCATAGAAAACACCGCGGCACAGAGCAGCAATCGCCTGTGCCGCGGCGTCTTTCTATACGGAGGATCAAATCCCGGCCAGAAGATCCTTCGTGAGGGATCCGGGCCTGCGATGCCCGGATTCTGAATCCGCTCAGGATGACACCCCGGGGGCAGGGGTGAGCAATGGGGTACTACAGCCGGGCGGGTACCGGCACAGGCTGCTTCTGAAAACGCACTGCCTGATGAATCGGCCGGGCACCGGTATCATGATCCGGCAAACGGTAACAATGTTCCCTCAGCCACCCCCGGTGTCATTCTGAGCGATGAGGAAGGACGGCCCCATTGGGCCGGCCGCATCGCGAAGAATCTGTTCTGCGGCGGGATGGGTTTGCCAGGAAAGGATGTTTGTTGTCCTTTTAAACAGCAGAACAGATCCTTCACCCTGGGATCCTTCACCCCGGCGTTTGCCTTGCGGCGGCAAACGCTTTCAGGGTTCAGGATGACGCCCAGAGGGGCGGCGTTGAACAAAGGGGGCTTTTACAGAGATGGCCATCACAGGAAAAACAGCGCCCCGACAGCACCCACAGAACACGTTGAACCGAATATGATTCTGCCCCTTCAGAAAACGTGAAAAACCAAAGACGCCCTGACGCTTCCGGGATGAAACCGGCGCGATCCGGGCCGCTCACCCGGCAGTGACATGATTCACTGCCGTTTTTCTTTTTCAAATATTCTTCTCCGCCAGCGCCTTTCTGTACAGCCCGGCGGCGGACCGCTCCCCTTCCAGGGCATACCGGGCATACAGATCGGTCCATTTTCCGGCAAAGTCAAAAAGCGTTTTCCCGGTCAGTTCCTTCAGATAGTATTCCGCCAGCCCTTCCGTGGGCGCCCAGGTCTCAAAACGCCGGAAGGCATCCTCTCCGCGCAGCGCCTGCTTCAGCAGGTAGATGATAAACTCGTGCCCGATAAACAGAAAACTGTCCTCCGGGCTCCGGCCGATCCCGAAAACGTCCTGCGTGTCCGAAATATCGATCGCTTCAGCGCCGTGCTGAATCGAGGCGACCATGGTGGGATGGAACGCTTCCGCGTCCAGCCTGCAGCCGACCGCCGCTTCCGCCCGTTCCGTAAAGCTGTCCCGCTCAAAGAGCGGCATCACCCGGGCAATGTAATCCTCCAGCAGGTCCCGGTCCTCCGGCCATATCTCCCGGACATAGTGATCGTAGTGCCGGACCATGATAACTGCGATCTCCCGCGCCGCGGGCGCAAGGGCCAGATAGTGCTCCGGCACCTCCCCGCGGTCCGCCTGATCAATGATCTCCTGATAGAAGGATTTCACGTCCCCTTTCCATTCCGCGGCCGGCCAGCAGATCATCAGGGTGTACAGTCCGCCCCAGTGGGACCCGCCCGCGCAGGTGATCAGACGCTCATGCTTTTTGAGGACCGCCAGGTCTTCTTCCGGATACTCCCCGCGGTATTTCGCGCCGTAGTCGTTGTCATAGCCGCACCGGGCCGCGGAAAGCATGTGATAGATGAAATTGGTTTCCCGGCTTGCGATCATCCGGATCTTGTTCATCGGCAGCCTCCTTATCCTTTCAGCCGCAGGTCAAACGCTTTCTTTGATTCCCCATAACCGTTCAGTCCCCCCAGCTATGGATAAGACTCGCATCATTCTGCGGAGGGGGTGATCAGGGGGAACCTTCCCCCTGATTGAAATCCGCAGCGGCGGCATGTACGCCGCGAGGAGCATTTTTGCGGAGGTTAGCCTGCCATCCGGGAGCAAAAATGC
>CAMJXZ010000327.1 GCA_946409855.1 uncultured Clostridia bacterium
CAGTTCTTACCGGGCAGCGGGCCGGCAGGCCCAGGGGAGAAACCTCATCCGGCCTGCTTCGCAGGCCACCTTCCCCAGCGGGGAAGGCTTCTTTCCGCCCGCCTTTTGCCGGAGACCCCCGCGGAATAAAAACGCGGCGGCCCCATTACCACTGCGGATGGATGATGTCCCGCAGGTATTGATCGTAAACACTCCGCACCGCCCGCATCTGTTCCTGAGAAAGCTCCGGCAGCTCGGCGGCCCGGACATTGTCCAGCACCTGGGACGCCCGGCTGGCCCCGGGGATCACCACGCTGACCTGCGGGTGCATCAGCACCCAGCGGATGGCGATGGGCGCCAGCTGATCGGTCCCGAAAACCTTTTTCAGCTCCTCCGCCGCCTTTAAGCCCAGTTCATAGGGGACGCCGGAGAAGGTTTCGCCCTTGTCAAAGGCGGCGCCTTCCCGGTTGTAGCTGCGGTGATCCTTCGGGCCGAAGACGGTATCCCGGGTAAACCGCCCGGTCAGCAGGCCGCTGGCGAGGGGCACCCGGGCGATGACGCCCACCCGGTTCCGCGCGGCCGCGGGCAGCAGCTCGTCCAGGGGCTTTAAACGGAACATGTTGAAGATCACTTCCATGGCGGCGATGTCGTATTCCATGGCCTGCAGGCCTTCGCTGACCTTTTCGACGCTCACGCCGTACCCGGCGATCTTCCCCAGCTTCTTCTGCCGGTCCAGCTCGGCGAAAATGTCGTCCCGGGCAAAGACGGAGAAAGGCGGGCAGTGGAGCAGGATCATGTCCAGCTTTTCCAGCTTCAGGCGCGTCAGGCTGTCTTCAATAAAACCGGCGACGGCCTGGGGCGTGTACATTTCCGCCGTATGGGGGCTGAGCCGCCGGCCGCATTTGGTGGTGATATAGAACGCGCCGGGATGGGCGGCGATGTATTCCCCGATCGTTTCCTCGCTTTTGCCGCCGTTGTACACGTCGGCCGTATCGACAAAGGTGATGCCGGCGGCCTCCGCGGTTTCCAGGATTCTGAAAGCCTCCTCCCGGTCGAAGGGATCGCCCCACCGGGTGCCCAGCTGCCAAGTGCCCAGGCCGATTTCGCTGACCGGGCGGCCCGTTTTGCCAAAGATGCGCTGCTTCATTTCGTTTCTCCTTCCTGCATATAAGGGGCAATAAAGCCAAATACCGTATCAAAATACAGTTCCGGATCCATGCTGTAAGAGCTGCCGTGCCCCGCGCCTTCCACCACCAGCAGCTTTTTTTCGGTGGGGCAGGCCTCGTACAGCGGGTACACCATTCCAGTCCGGACGAAATTGTCCTTTTCCCCGTGAATGAACAGCATGGGCACCTTGGCTTTTTTCACCTGGTTCAGGGAGGACGCTTCCGAAAAGCTGTACCCGGCCCTGAGGGAGGCAATGGCGCTGGCGGCGGGCAGGATGGGGAACTGCGGCAGATGGAAGATCACCTGAAGCTCATCCCCGAATATATCCCACACGCTGGTGTAGCCGCAGTCTTCCACGACCGCCCGGACCTGGGGCGGCAGCGCTTCCCCGGCGGTCATGGTGACCGTGGCGCCGCCCATGGAAATGCCGTGCAGCACGATCCGGGCTTCCGGGTCGCGCCGGACGATCCAGTCGATCCACAAAAGCATGTCCTTCCGGTCCGGCCAGCCCATGCCGATGTAATCCCCCTGGGATTCCCCGCAGCCGCGCAGGTCGGGCAGCAGCACGTTGTAGCCCCGCAGGCCGTAGAAGGAAGCGAGGGTGAACATATGGGTGTGGTTTCCCCGGTAGCCGTGCACCGCGATGAGCCACAGATGGGAAGGTTCCGGGTTCTCGGCATATTCGGCGTAAAGCGTCAGCCCGTCCTCGGAGGTCACGGAGGCGCTTTCCCTTTGGACCGTTTCGCCCCAGTCCTTCGTCTGCTGCGCCAGGCGCTGCCAGTGATCGGAAATGGCCCTGCTGTCCTCCTCCGACACTTCCGAGGGAGGAACGATGCTGGCTGTATTGCCCGCGCCGGATGTACGGCCGATGGCAAAGCTGACCATGTAATTCCCGGCCAGCGCCAGCCCGGCCAGCGCCAGCACCAGCAGGACGCAGAAGACGATCAGCATAACTTTGATTTTTTTCGGCATGACTCGACCTCTGAAAAAATGATCCGTCGGGAGCAAACGCCTTGCCCCACCGGCAAAAATATATGTTCCCCCGCGCCGTCTGTCAACCGGGGGGACTGTTCTTTTCCTGCATTTGCCCGAATATGCCGGCAGGACCGGCCGCGGCAGCCGGGCGGCCGGCCCTGCGATGGGACTTGCTTCCTCCGTTCCGGCCGCCCGGCTTCCCAAAGCCCGGCGCCGCGGAGCCGTGTGTACGAACGGACTGTTTTCTTTATTCTGTCATTCCGCCGTCATGGTCGCGATGTACACGGTATCCTCAGGCAGGGGGATGCCCGGGTCGCTGACCGTCAGGCGGACCTTCCCCTCCAGGCCGCAGGCGTAATGGCACAGGGCGATGCCCATGTCCACCTTCTGCAGGTCCCAGCCCGCGGCGTCCTGATATCCTTTGCTCTTCTTTTCGTAGAAATGAGCCTGCCTGCCGTCGACGACCACCCGCCAGGGCTGCTTGTTGACGGCGGAGGGCGCCCAGCGCACCATTTCCAGGGCGTCCCTGCAGGGCGCGTCCTCCGGCAGCGGCCGGTCAAAGCGCCGGTCAAAGAACAGCGCAGAAAAATCCATGCGGCTGTCCGCCCGGACGCCTTTGCGCATCAGGGTTTCCCGGATGGACATCTTTTCCGCGGGATAGCCCAGCGGGCTTACGCAGGGCATCACCTCGTCCGCCTCCAGCGTCATGGCTTTTTCAAAGGCCGGGCGGTTCATCGTCCCGGCAATCCAGGTGGTGCCGATCCCCAGGGATTCGGCGTACAGCACCAGCTTTTCAAAGGCGAAGCCGAAGGCCTCCTCCGCGTGGGGCTGCCGTTTGATCTTCCCGGCGATCCAGGTATCCGTGCCCACGATCACAGGGGAGGACAGGCCGTTTTCTTTGGCGCTCATCAGTTTCCAGACAATGGGGAGCCCGTAGGGCGTTTCGACGGTCTCCGCAAAGCGGAGGATTTTCTCTTTGTCTTCCTGCCGCAGGGGCTGCCCGTCAAAGGTGCGCACGCTCCGGCGGCGCCGGATCAGTTCCATGGCGTTCACGGTTTCCGTCCCTCCGTTTCATCTCACAGCAGGGCTTTGACGCACGCTTCCACTTCAGCCATATCGGCGGTCGGCTCGAACCGGGCCGCCACATTGCCTTCCCGGTCGATGACGAACTTGGTAAAGTTCCACTTGATGTCGGGCTTCTTGTCCCAGTCCGGATCGACCTGGGCGAACATCTTTTCCAGCAGGTCTTTATAGGGATGGGCGTCGAAGCCGGCAAAGCCCTTCTGCGCCTTTAAGTAGGTGTACAGCGGGAGCTCGGCCGGGCCGTTGACATCCGCTTTTTTCATCTGCGGGAAGGTGGTGTTGAAGTGCAGGGTGCAGAACTCGTGGATCTCGTCGTCCGAACCCGGGGCCTGCCCGCCGAACTGGTTG
>CAMJXZ010000328.1 GCA_946409855.1 uncultured Clostridia bacterium
GTCGTACATGGCGAAGTGCTTGACGGTGGAGTAAACGCCCCTGCTCAGCGCGCCCTTCACGCCGCAGCCGGCCAGGATGCCGGCCAGCACGCCGTCTTCGGAGAAGTACTCATAGTTGCGGGCGGTAAAGGCGGAACGGTGGGTGTTCACGGCCGGCGCGTACCAGCCGGTGGAGCCCATTTCCTGCGCCATCTGGCCCATCATTTCGCCCCAGGCGGCAGCCACTTCCTTGCTCCAGGAGCAGGCGATCACCACTTCGATGGGGAAGCCCAGGGAACCGGCGCCGGTAAAGTTGTTGTTGATCGCGGCGGGGCCGTCGGAGTCGATGTTCTGCACCTTTTTGATGGAATCGATGGCGGGGGTCTGATACCCGGCCAGGGCGCTCATGTTCGCCATCTCGTCCACCGTCAGCTGGTCCAGCAGCTTGTCCCAGACGGGGTCGTCGTAGTCCTTGCCCCGGACGTCGTAGATGGTCAGCTTGCCGGCGGCGCCGGTGGTGGGCATCTTGGCGGCGGGATCCACATAGGCGGCGGGATCGTAGTTGCTGTTCAGGTGGTAGCCGGCGATATATTCGGGGGCCATTTCCGTGGTGGCGGGGGCGGCGGTCGCCGCCTCGTAGTTGGCGAAGTGATCGGCGCGGGACAGGAACACCACGCTGCCCTGCGCGTCCTGCAGGCGGTTCACGGCCGCCTGGCGGTCCGAGACGCGGGGATTGCTTTCGCCGTACACAACGGTATCCGCCAGGGTGTAGGTCCTCTGATCCAGGATGACGTGGGAGCTGTTGTTGATGGAAAGGATATAGTCGCCGCTTTCCAGCACGTAGCAGCCGTTCCCCTTTTCATCGTAGGAAGCCATTTCCTCATTCAGGAAGCTGAAGGAAACGGTCTGGCTCTCGCCGGGGTTCAGGATTTTGGTCTTCTCAAAATCGAGCAGGTTGGCGGAAGCCTTTTCGATGCCCCCGTTGGTGTAGGGCGGGTTGTAGAACACCTGCACGGTGTCGCGGCCCGCTTTGCTGCCGGTGTTGGTCACGGTGACGGTAAAGCTGATTTCATTGCCCTTCACCGTCAGGTCGCTCATGGACTGGGAGAAGGCGGTATAGCTCAGGCCGTAGCCGAAGGGGTACTGCACCACCTTGTCGTAATCGATGATCCCTTCCGCCGCGGCGGTCTCGTAGAACTTGTAGCCCACGTAGATGTTCTCGTTGTAGTTCATGAAGGAGGGCGCGTATTTGGTGGGCACGCCGGCGTTCATGCCATCCACGGTCAGGTCGGTCATGTTGCTGTAATCCGTCTTTTCGGCGTTCAGGTAATAGGGCGCTTCGTCGATCTCATAGACAAAGGTGTCGTTGGTGCGGCCGGAGGGGTTCACCGTGCCGTTCAGGATCTTGCCCAGGGCGTTGAAGCCCACGTTGCCGGGGCCCGGCGCCCAGATGACGGATTTGATCTGGCTGTACTGTTCCACCCAGCCCATCTCCATGGCGTAAGCGGAATTGAGCACGACGATGACCTTGTCAAAGCTGTCGCAGGCGAGCTGCACCATGTCCCGCTCGGTCCGGGACAGCTGCAGGTAATGCTCGCCGGGCTGGAAATCGTCGTAATCCTTGGAATTATTGGTATAGGTAGCCTTGGTCATGTCCTGGGGGATGTCGTTGTGGCCTTCGCCCGCGTAGCGGGAAATGACGATCACGGCCACGTCGGAGAACGCCTTGGCGCCGCTGATCAGCGCTTCGGGATAGGTGGATACCGGGGGTTCGGGCAGGTCCCACTTCTGCTTGGCTTCGATGTTCATGGCCCCGCGGCTGGCGCAGTAGGCGGTATAGAAGTCCAGCAGCTCGCCGTTCACCTGATAGCCCGCGTTTTCCAGGCCCTGGCGCAGGGAAACCACCGGGAACAGGTCGTTGATCCCGCCGGAGCCGGTGCCGCCGTAAGCGGGGTTGGAGGCCGCCCAGCCGAACAGGTTGAGCCTGGCCGTGCCGCTCAAGGGCAGGAAGCCGTCCCGGTTCTGCAGCAGCACGAAGCCCTGGGCGGCCACGTCCTCGGCCACTTCTTCCGCCCGGGCGGTGGTGGCGTCGGTCACGGAGCCCTTGCCCATGGCCATGCTGATGATGGCGTACATGGGGTTCCAGATGATGGCGTTCACCAGGATGCAGAGCGCCAGCAGCAGCGCCATCACGGTTTCCCCGCGGATCAGTCCCCGCAGGGGCTTTTTCACCTTCCGGACGGCGATGATCACGGCCAGCGCGATCAGGATGGCGGCGCCGATGCCGATGAGGTAGGGGGTGCAGGTTTGCAGGACGCCCAGGACGTCTGACCAGTCGACTTTCAGCATGGGGGATCCTCCTTCTTCATGGGAACATTTTTTGTCGGAATCGTTCACGGCCGGAAAGTTCTTTACGCCGTGTCTGTAATCAATATGCCAGATCATTACCGGAAAAACAATGTCACTCTCCCGTTTTCTGCACATTCCTTGACACATCCGGAAATCTGTAATAGACTTTGTATGTTTTTTGACATATTGTAAAGAAGAAGTCAACGACGAATGGAGCGTGAACGCCATGTCCGTCCAGCCCAGGAAAACAGACCGCCGCACCCTGTACACCCGCCAGGTGATCAAGGACGCGCTGCTGGAGCTGCTGGAAACAAACCCGTACGACAAAATCAACGTGACCATGCTGTGCAAACAGGCGGAAATCACCCGGGCCACCTTCTACCTGCACTACGCCGACCTGAACGAGGTGCTGGACGAGGTGATCGCCCAGGCGCTGGAGATTGCCGAAACCAGCGGCGGCGCGATGGATTTTGAAACCCGGGAACGGCATCTCCGGGCGGTCATGCAGGCCGGCCCCCAGGCGATCCGGGGAAACGAGCAGTACCTGGCCCCCTGCCAGCGGATCGCCGACGCCCCCAAATACCGGAGCCTCTTCATGGACGATTCCCTGGCCTATTACATCATCCGGAAAATCTACCTCGCGGAGCGGGACCAGTCCGTCCCCCATCTGGAAAAAGCGTGCAGCGTGAGCCGCGAGGACGCGGACCGGCTGTTCCTGTTCGTCATTCACGGCCTGTACTACGTGAACCGCGCCATGAAATGGGAGAAGGACGACAGCTGGTACCGGATGCAGTACCTGGTAAACCAGCTGTTTTTCTCCGGCCTGGAGGGGATCCGGTCGCTGCCGGAGGCGTTCAGGAAGCCCTGACCTGACGGTCCGCACGGACGGGAAGCCCTGTTCCCATGAAATAACACGGGCATCTGCCGCAAATAAAAAAAGCCGCTTATGCAGCGGAGCGGTTTTCGGCGGCGCCGACGGCTTTGGCCGCGGGGACGCCCCCCGGTCCCGCCGCTTGCCCATGAAAAAAAGACAGGTCCGCCTGTCTTTTTTTCATGGGGTGGCACATGTTCATGCCAAAGTAGGTTTTTCGTGGTACCGTTTTCCGAACCTCAGGCGGACTGACTTTGCCCGTTTTAAGATTCATTCTCACCCCGGACAGCATGCCGCAGCTGCCTTTGCGGGCGCAGTACAGTACATCCGCGCC
>CAMJXZ010000329.1 GCA_946409855.1 uncultured Clostridia bacterium
CCCTGCCTGGACCTGTGCTACACGGAGGATTCCTCCGCCCAGGTGGACATGAACTTCGTCATGAACGAAAAGGGCGAATACATCGAGCTGCAGGGCACCGGCGAGGGCCGGGCGTTCAGCGGGGAAGAGCTGGCCGCCCTGTGCGCCCTGGGGCAGAAGGGCTGCGCGGAGCTGATGGCGCTGCAGCGGGAAGCGCTGGGCGGGGAAAACCCCGTGCCGCAGGCCCGGCACACCCTGGTGCTGGCCTCCAACAACGCCCACAAGATCGCGGAGCTGACCGGGATGATCGGGGACAGCATGAAGGTTTTGTCCATGCGGGAAGCGGGCTTTGCGGGGGAACCCGACGAAACCGGCGCCACCTTCGAGGAAAACGCCCTGATCAAGGCCCGGGCCGTGGCGGCCGCCACCGGCTGCGCCGCCCTGGCGGACGACAGCGGCCTGTCCGTGGACCAGCTGAACGGGGAGCCGGGGGTCCATTCCGCCCGCTACGCCGGCATGCACGGGGACGACGCCGCCAATAACCATAAGCTCATCGAAAAGCTTTCCGGCTTTGAACAGCCCTGGACGGGCCGGTTCGTCTGCGCGATGGCCCTGGTGCTGCCCGGCGGGAAGGAATGGGTGGTGCGGGGCGAGTGCCCGGGCCGCATCATCGAGGACGCCCGGGGCACCGGCGGCTTCGGCTACGACCCCCACTTCCTGATCGAGTCCATGGGCGAAACCTTCGCGCAGATGGCCCAGGAAAACAAGAACCGCATTTCCCACCGGGCCAACGCCATGCAGAAGATGCTGCCCATTCTCCGGGAGCTGTGACGATGAACACGCAAAAACGCATCCTGGTGCTTTCCGATTCCCACGGGTATTCCTTGAGCAATCTGCTAATGAAGGCGGAAACGCTGGGCAGGATCGACGCGGTCTTCCACCTGGGGGACGGGCACCGGGACATGGACAGGTATCTGGCGGAATTCCCGTCGGTCTACCGGGTCATCGGCAACTGCGACTTCTGCGGGGACGACCGGGAGGTGCTCGTGCCCCTGTTCGGGAAACGCTTCCTGCTGACCCACGGGCACGCCTATCACGTCAAGTCCACCCTGTCCCTGCTCAAAAGCCGCGCCCATGAAACGGAGGCGGACTGCGCGCTGTTCGGCCATACGCACACGCCGTACAATGAGTACGACAGCGGCCGGCTGTACCTGAACCCCGGCGCCGCCTGCGAAGGACGCTTTTCCATCCTCCGGGTGGAAAAAAACGGGGACCTGTACGCGGAAATGTACTGACGGGGGTCGCGAGGGACCGGAGAACAGGCCGGCGACCTGTTTTCAGAGAAGGACGGAACAACAAGCCCAAAGGTGAAACCTCATCCGGCCCTCCGGGCCACCTTCCCCAGAGGGGAAGGCGACACCACCGGCCGGCAAACCCAAAGCCTTCCCCACTGGGGAAGGTGGCGCGCCGAAGGCGTGACGGATGAGGTTTCCCTTATTTTCACCGAACAGCGTGCCGGCAGCCCCGGCGGTGCCGCATTGCGAACCGGATGAGGTTCCGCCCCGGGCCCGAAAGCCTATCTTCCGGGCGCGCCCGCTGCCGGCGCCCGGATCATTCTGATAATATCTGACAATAACGGAGTTAAACGCCATGCCTCTTGACGGATTGACCATGGGCTTCCTGGCCCGGGAAATGCAAAGCCTGATCGGCGGACGGGTGGACCGGATCAGCCAGCCGGAAAAGGATATGATCGTGCTGCTGATCCGCGCCGAAGGGAAAAACCTCCGGCTGCTGATCTCCGCCAGCCCTTCGATGACGCGGTTTCACCTGACGGACGAGGTCTACCAGAACCCGCCCGACGCCCCCATGTTCTGCATGCTCCTGCGTAAATACCTGACCGGCGGCCGGGTGATGCGCATCGAGCAGCTGTTCGGCGACCGGCTGATCCGCATCGTGATCGACAACCGGGACGAGCTGGGCGAGGAAGGCCCCCGGGAGCTTTATCTGGAAGCGATGGGCCGGCACAGCAACCTGACCCTGGTCCGCGGCGGGCAGATCGTGGACGCGATCCGCCATGTCAGCGCGGATATGAGCCGGGTGCGGCAGCTGCTGCCGGGCCTGCCCTATGAACTGCCCCCCCGGCAGGACAAGCTGACCCCCGGGGAGGTCACGAAGGACGCCCTGCTGGCCCGGCTCACCGGCCAGACCGGCCGGCTGTTCAAGGCCCTGCAGGACGCGGTGGCGGGCCTGTCCCCCGTCAGCGCCCGGGAGATCACCCTGCGCCTGACCGGCTTTACCGACCCCGCGGCGGAGGACACGGATCTGCCCGCCTTCTGCGAGGCGGCGGAACGGTTTTTTGCCGGCCTGCCCGGCATGGGGCCGGCGGTGCTGTATACGGACGAAACGGGCCAGCGGGCGGACTTTTTCCCCTTCCTGTATTTCAGCCGTCCGCCCCAGCGGCAGACCCCGGCGTCCAGCCTCTCCCGGGCGATGGACCTGTTTTACTCCGGCCGGGACCGGGAAGACCGCATGGCCCAGAAAGGCGCAGCCCTCAAAAAGCAGGTCCGCACGCTCCTGGAGCGCGCCGAAAAACGGCTGACCCTGCAGCAGGAGGCCCTGGACGAGGCCCGGGACGCGGACCGGCTGCGCCTGTGCGGCGAGCTGCTCAGCGCCCAGCTGTACCGGATCCCCAAGGGGGCGAAAACCGTCACCCTGGAAAATTATTACGACGAAAACAACGGCACCCTGGACATCCCCCTGGACGAAACGCTGACCCCGGTCCAGAACGCCCAGAAATATTTCAAGCGCTACCGCAAGGCCATGACCGCCCGGAAGCTGGCGGCCGAGCAGATGGAAAGCACCCTGGCCGAGATCGGCCTGCTGGAAGAAAGCCTGATGAGCCTGGCCAACGCGGAGACCCCGGAGGACCTTTCGGACGTCCGCCTGGTGCTGGAAGAAGCCGGCCTGATCCGCCGGGACAAAGACCGCCGCCGGGTCAAAAAGCCGCCCGTATCAAAGCCGCTGTGCTTCCGGGCCGGCGACGGCACCGAGATCCTCTGCGGCAAGAACAGCGTGCAGAACGAGCGGCTGACCAAATCCGCCGACGGGGAAGACCTGTGGCTGCACGCCCGCAACATGCCCGGGTCCCACGTCATCGTCCGCCTGAACGGGCAGGCGGTCTCCGACCAGACCCTGCTGGAAGCCGCCCGGATCGCGGCTTTTTACTCCCGCGCCCACGGCGTCTCGGTACCGGTGGACTATTGCCTGCGCAAGTACGTGAAAAAGCCGGCCGGGACCCCCGCCGGATTCGTCACCTACACCCACAACCGCACCCTGACCGTCACCGCGGGCGCTTCCGACCTGGTCCCGCAGAAAACGTCCGGCGGGAAACAGAAGGAATAAGGCGCCGCTTCTCCGCGCCGGCCATTACCTATTAAAGAATGGAAAAGCCAAGACGTGAGAGCGATATGATGGGGACAGAACGGCGCGGAGCCCTTGTCCGTCCGGCGATTTATTCGCCGGATCGGCGCAGCCGACCGGAGGCGGCAGGG
>CAMJXZ010000330.1 GCA_946409855.1 uncultured Clostridia bacterium
GTCCTTTCCTGCTCGAGCCTTACGTGGATGTCTGTTTCCGCGTGAAGGGAGAATCCTTCCATGCGAAGGCCCGCGCAGGAAAGAAAAGACGGGCCTCAAGCCCGACGCCTATTTTTCCGCCACCAAGATCCGATGGATTCTGGATCACTGCGGGCTTCAGGAAAAGGCGGAAGCGGGCGCGCTCTGCTTTGGAACGGTGGACAGCTATCTGTGCTGGCACCTGGTGCAGGGCCACCCCCACGTGACGGACGCCACCAACGCCTCCCGCACGATGCTCTTTAACATCCGTACCCAGGAATGGGACGATGAGCTTCTGTCCCTGTTCCGCGTCCCCCGGGTCATCCTGCCCCGGGTTATCGACAGCGCCCAGTACATCGGCGTCCTGAACCCCGACATCCTGGGCGTGCCCATCCCGGTCACCGCCATCGCCGGCGACCAGCACGCCGCGCTGTTCGGCCAGGCCTGCTTTGAAAAGGGCATGGTCAAAAACACCTACGGCACCGGCTGCTTCATGCTGATGAACATCGGGCAGGAATGCCAGCTGTCCCGCCACGGGCTGATCACCACCACCGCCTGGCGGCTGGGCGGCGTACCCACCTACGCCCTGGAGGGCAGCGTCTTTATCGGCGGCGCGGCGGTCCAGTGGCTGCGGGACGAGATGCAGCTGGTCCGGAAAGCGGCCGATTCCGAAGCCATCGCCAAGGACATCGACGGCAACCACGGCGTCTATCTGGTGCCCGCCTTCACCGGCCTGGGCGCCCCCTATTGGGATATGTACGCCCGCGGCATCCTGGTGGGCCTCACCCGGGGCACCGGCAGCCACCACACCGTCCGGGCCGCCCTTGAATCCATCGCCTACCAGAGCGCGGACCTTTTGACGGCCATGGCCAGCGATTACGGTCAGACGCCCTCCTCCCTGCGGGTGGACGGCGGCGCCAGCGCCAACCGTTTCCTCATGCAGTTCCAGGCGGACATCATGAACCTGCCCGTCCAGCGCCCCGCCGTGCTGGAAACCACCGCCCTGGGCGCCGCCCTGCTGGCAGGCCTTGGGGCCGGGCTCTTCGGGTCCCTGCGGCAGACCGCCTCCGGCTGGCATGTGGAGGATACCTTTGTCCCCCGAATGCAGGAAGCGGACCGCGCCCGGCTCCTGCGCGGCTGGAACCGCGCCGTCCGCACGGCGGAGTTCTGGTCTCAGCTTTCCCGGGAAGAGGAGCAGACGGATTTATGATCAGATGCAGACCGCGCGTACTTTCCATATTGATCCTTTCGGCGCTTCTTTGCGCCATCCTGCCGGCCTTATCGGAAGAAGGGCTGCGGGTTTCCTTTACCCTTTCCAGCATATCGGTGAAGGTCGCCGCCGGGCAGCCGGTGGCGGTCAGCCTGCACGCCTCCTGCCGGGGGGAGCTGATCATCGCCCTGGCGGAGGACGGCACGGAGCTGGGCCATTCCCCCGTCAGCGAAGGGAGCAATTCCCTGTCCGTTCACCTGGCCCGGGGCGGCGAGCGGCTATCGCCCGGTTCCTATCCGGTCACGCTGACCCTGGTCAGCGAGGAAGGCGTTGCCAGCGCGTCCCGGAAGGTCACCATCCGCATTGACGGCGGGGAGGACGAACCGGAACCGGACGAGGAAGAAGAAGCCCTCCGGCCCACGCCCGAACCGGAAAAAGCGGAGGACCCCTGGCAGCTGACCGTCCAGACGCCCCGCAGCGCCGCAAGTCAGCTGAGCGCTTTCCAGCCCGTGGCTGATACGGACGGGCTGTCGCTGGAGCACCCGGTGTACGCCGGCGCCCTCCGCGCCTCGGAGGACGAAAACAGCTACTGGACGATGCCCCTGGGGGTGCTTTCCGACGAGCAGGCCATCTGGGACATCATGATGCAGCCCATCACCATCCTGGACGACCACCGGCACAGCGCCAAGGAAACCTACAAGCTGCGCAAAACGCCGGACGCTTCCGCCGCCCGGGACAACATCGTCGGCGAGGTCACCTTCCGTTCCCAGGGCGTCCACGTGGTGGAAAACCTGGACAGCGGATGGACCCTGGTGGAGGCCTACAACACCTCCTACGGCGATACCTATAAAAAAGAAGGCAAGCGGGTCGGCTACGGAAAGACCGCCCAGCTGATCCAGGGCTACGTCAAAACCGACGTCCTCCAGCAGGTAAAGCCCAAGACGGACTACGCCCTTTTGATCGACAAGTACACCCAGACGATGTACATTTTTTCCGCCGGGAAGATTATCGGCACGCTGCTGGTCTCCACCGGCAAGGTCAACGCCTCCCAGCCCTGGAACGAGACGCCGGCGGGCGAGTTCCTGATCGTCAGCTGGACGGGCGGCTTCTGGGCCGGGAACCTGTACTGCGACCTGGGACTGCTGCTCAACAACGGCTGCCTCATCCACGAGGTGCCCGCCCTGGTCAAGGACCAGGAGAGCGGCTACAAGGATTACTCCACCACCACCCCCTACCTTGGCCAGAAGGCCAGCCACGGCTGCATCCGCGTCCAGCGCGCCAAGAACGAGAACGGGCAGAACATGAAGTGGCTGTGGGACAACCTGTCCATCAACACCAAGGTGATCATCTGGGATGACGCCACCCGCTACACCAACTATCCGGACGACAGCCTGGTTCTCTACTACAACCAGATCGGCGGGAACCGCTACCACCTGAACCAGTACTGCCCCAGCGTCAACAAACGCTATCATCCCCTGACCCCCATCACCTACGGGCAGCTGACCCAGGCGCCCTATCGGGAGCTGGTCCCCTGCCAGTCCTGCACCCCGCCCGAGCGGCCGGAGACGATCCTCCAAAAGAACCTGGACAACGGGTATCCCTTCTGACGTCCCGGGGGCCGGGCAGGAACCATATATATAATGATACAGGATAGGACAGGCTGCATATGAAAGACATCGACTGGCGCGGGATCCTCCGCGCGATCGTGGAGTGCGAAAAGAAACAGATTTACGAGGGGAAATACGGCGCCAGGGAGCGCTGGTCCCTGGACATGAAGCTGCCCGACAGCACGGTTGAATCCCTGGACGCTTACATGCGGGCTCACGGGGAGAGTGAAAGCACCCTTGCCGGCCTCCTGCCCGGCGTGTACAGCGAAACGGGCGAACACTGGGTGTTTACCCACAAGCGCGCACCCATCATCGGCGTTTTGCTGTTTTTCCTGTACATGCTCGTGTTCGCCGGGCTGGCCAACGCCGGCGACGTCTGGCTGGCCCTGCTGCTCCTGCTGGTTCCCTTCGGCGTCTGGTTCCTGCGCAGCCACCGGCAGCGCAGGCTCCGCGGCACGTGGAAGCAGGAAGGCAGCGTCGAGAGCAGGCTTGACAAAATGTGCGAAATCAGCCGGATGAGTGGCCTTGCCGTCAACAAAATCACGCTTCCCGTTTTCCTGCTGCTGGCCCTGCCGCTGGCCTTTTTCTCGGTGATGCCGCAGCTCATCCCCTACTGGGAAGCGGACAGCAAGCTTTCTTCCGGCCAGTATCAGGAAGCCGCCAAATCCTTTGCCGCCCTCAAAGGGTTC
>CAMJXZ010000331.1 GCA_946409855.1 uncultured Clostridia bacterium
CCGCAGCAAGACCGTGCGGCAGCTGACCACCGCCGCCGCGGACGGCGCCACCGCGGCCCTCGCCGCGTGCAGGTACATCGATTCCCTGTGACAGGAGGACGGTTCTGCCGTCATGTTTTTCCCAAATAAAAGAGCGGCTCAGCTGAGCCGCTTTTTTTGCTGCCGCAGGACGGATGCGTCAGTCGATCCGCAGGATCAGCCGCAGGATGTTTTCCGCCGCTGTTTCCATCTCCCCGCGGGTCAGGACGCCCTTCTCCACCGCTTCCAGCAGCCGGTCCGGGAAACCGGTGGCCATCTTCATATCGTTCCCGGCCGTGACTTCCTTGTAGTGTTCACCGAAGGTCCACCAGTCGGTGGTCACCATGCCGTCGAAGCCCCACTCCTCCCGGAGGATGCCGGTGAGCAGGTCCCGGTTCTCGCTGGCCCGGTGGCCGTTGACGATGTTGTAGCTGGACATGACGGACCAGGGATGGGATTCCCTGACCAGGATCTCAAACTGCTTCAGCCAGATCTCCCGGATGGAACGCTCCGAAGCCCGGGAATCGCAGTTCCGGCGGTTGGTCTCCTTGTTGTTCAGGGCGAAATGCTTCGGCGTGGCGGCGATCCGGTTGGACTGGATGCCCCGGATCATGCCGGCCGCCTGCCTGCCCGCCAGCAGGGGATCTTCCGAGAAATACTCGAAGTTCCTGCCGCACAGCGGGTTGCGGTGGATGTTCATGCCCGGCGCCAGCCAGACCATGATGTTGTTCTCCTTCGCCTCCAGGCTGGCCGCCGCGCCGACCTCATAACAGAGGTCCGGATCCCAGGAGCTGCCCAGCAGCGTCGCGCAGGGGAAGGCGGTCGTGGTCACGCCGAGCTCCCGGCGGAAGCGGATCCCCGCGGGCCCGTCCGCCGTCATGACGTTCGGGATGCCGTAGACCGGATTGTTTCCGTAGCCGAAGGTGTTCGCCAGCCCGGTGTTGGGCTGCCCGCCCAGCAGGCAGGCCAGGTCCTCGTCAGGCAGCGCTTTGACAAACTCCTGCAGGCTGATCTTTCCGTCCGCCACGTCCTGCAGTTTCATGCCGCCGGTCCGGCCGAAGTTGGGCAGCCGGGGCACGGCCCGCACCTCGGGCGTGGCGTGCATCGAATCGTGGGTCATGGGGGCGAGGACGGTGGCGTTGAAGTCGTTGCACGGTGCGGTGGGCAGCTTTTCCCAGGTGCCGTCCGCCCGCAGCCGCTTTTCCAGGCAGGTCGGCGCCATCCTGGAGGTCAGCTGCTGTGTGACGCGGGTCTCCGGAAGCGTCCAGACCGCGTCCAGCCATTTGCCGTCCCGTACGCTGGTTCCGATAAAGAACCGGTATTCCCCAGCTTCCAGGATCCAGGCGGATTTCGCGGCCTTTCCCAGATCGTCGTAACTGGCCATCTGGGACAGGGGGAAACGGATAACGATCGTTTCGCTCTCACCCGGCGCCAGCAGCCGCGTCTTCCGGTATCCGGCCAGTTCTTTGGCCGGCTTTCCCAGCAGCCCCTGCGGGGCGCTGTAATAGACCTGTACGACTTCCTTTCCGGGGAAGTCCCCTGTATTCGTGACAAGGACGCGCGCTTCCGCCTCGCTGTCCCCGATTTCCAGGCTTTCTCCCGCCAGGGAGAAACGGGTGTAGCTCAGGCCGAAGCCGAAGGGATACACGACCCGGTCCGCCGCACCGGGGATCGTCTCAAAATACCGGTATCCGACGTAGACGTCTTCGGAGTAATCGACGTAGTCTTCGCTGTCGTAAAAATGCTCGCAGCCGGGATAGTCGTCCAGCTCGGCAGCGTAGGTATCCGTCAGCTTCCCGGAGGGGGAGAAAAGGCCCGCCAGCAGTTCCGCCTCGGCGCACGCGCCTTCCATACCGCCCTGGAAAGCCAGCAGCAGGCCCTGGATCCGGGGGTTGTCGCGGAAATACGCGGTTTCCACCATACCGCCCGCGTTGATCACGACGATGGTGCGGTCAAACGCATTGCTGACTGTTTCCACCATCCGGCGCTCCGCGTCGGAAAGGTAGAAATCCCCTCTTTCGAAAAGGGCGTCGCTCATGCTGACCGCGTCGCCGGTCACGGGTTCCTTCCGGGTGATCTTTGCCCGCGGGTGCTTCCGGTCCCAGCCCTCGCCGGAGAAACGGCTGATGGAGACCACCGCCGTGTCCGTGAACGCCCGGGCTTCCCGCAGCAGGTCTTCCGGCACGGGAGGCTCGGCGACCATGCCGGGCGCCCAGTTTTCCGCATACTGCGCGGAAACATAGGACTGATAGTATTCCACCGTGCCCGGATGGACGGCTTCTTTCCCGATGGTTTCCACGAAGCCGTCATAGATGTTCCGGATATAGGGGACGGTCACGTCCCCGCTGCCACCGCCGCCCTTGACGTAGTCGACCGTCGCCTTGCCGAACAGCGCGACCCGGCAGCCCGGCCGCAGCGGCAGGGCGTTCCCTTCGTTCTTCAGCAGCACCATGCCTTCCCGGGCGGCCCTGCGGGAAAGGGCGATATGTTCTTTCCCGGCTGTGACCCGGCGTCCGTCCTTACCCAGCGGGATACCCGGCAGGTAACGCGCGCGAATCCATTTCTCCATGAGAAACTCCTCCTGCAGATCGTTCGGGATCAGAAGAACCGGGTCACTTCTTCCGGCGCCTTGCGGGGCCGGGGGCCGGGTTCTTCCGCGGCCTTTCCGACGGCGATCACGGACATGATCTCTTCGTTTTCGGGGATGCTCAGCCGCTCCCGGATCGCGTCCGCGTCACGGATGCCCATGATCAGGGTGTCGTATCCGGCGTTCTTGGCGGCCAGGACCAGGTAGGCGTCGTGCAGACCCAGGTCGTACGCGCCCCAGCCGTTGCCGATCTCGTTGACGGGGGTCCCGTCGTCGCTGAAGCCTACGTTCCCTTTGACGTAGGTAGTCACGACGAGCGCCGCCCCGGCGGAGCTGTTCCGGTTGAAGGAGGGAAGAACGGCGGCCCGGAAGTCCTCCAGGGTTTCCGGCGTCTCGACGACGTAGCAGCGGGAGGTCTGCTGGTTCTTCCACGACGGGGCCCGCTGCGCTTCCTGCAGGATGGCGGCCAGCGCGTCATGGCCGGCGGCTCCCGCGTATTTCCTGACGCTCCTGCGCGTGGAGATCAGTTCCCGAAATTCCATATGGTCATCCCCCTTGTCTTTTTTTCTGTGACACCATCATAAACCTTAAAGTTTACTTGAAGTCAAGAAGGCAAAAAAAGGAGCGGCCTTTTCAGGCCGCTCCCCGGGATACCATGATTCATTGATGGCTCGGCGTTACCGGCGCATAAGCGCCGACAGCCCTGTCGATGGCTCGGCGTAACCGGCACTGAAGTGCCGACGCCTGCATGGACGGGCTGTTACCGTCGCTGAAGCGCCGACAGCCCTGTCATCCGATGAGGATCTGTTTCTTCTCCGGGACCTTTCTGGCTTCCTTCTTGGGCAGCGTCACGGTCAGGACGCCGTCCTCGTATTTGGCCTGCACATCTTCTTCCGTCAGGTTCTCG
>CAMJXZ010000332.1 GCA_946409855.1 uncultured Clostridia bacterium
ATATCACTCACCTTCCTGCTGGTGGTCGGCCTTTCCTTCACGGTCACGGCCGGAAGCCTGAACAGCACGGTGAGTGATTTTTTGTTTGACGAACGCGTCCGCGTCCAGCGTTCGGAGCTGGAGAAGCTGGGAGTCTCCGCTGCTCCCCTGCTGGTGGAGGCGGACACGGAAGGGCTCAAACAGCTGATCATGGACCACGAGGGCGAGTTCAGCGGCCGGATCCTGGTGCTGGACGGCCGGGGCAAGGTGCACCTGGATACGGACGGGCAGCGCACCGGCACGGTTTTCCGTTCCGAAGAGGTGGACGCCATCATGCAGCGCGGGCAAAGCGCTTATTTCGGCGTCCATGACGGGGAAACAGGCGCTTTGGTCAACACCCACAGCCTGATCTTTTCCCTGCGGCTGAACGGCTCCTGGTCCAGCTACTGCTCGGCCCGCCTGGTATCCGGCGACGAGGTGATCGGCGTGCTGATGCTGATCAGCCCGGTGACGGACATGATGACGGGCCTGCGCGACCTGCGCCGGCAGATGCTGATCATCTTCCTGCTGGCGGCCGTGGTCGCCGCGGTGATCGGCTTCCTGTTTTCCACCATCCTGGCCCGGCCCCTGAGCGAGATGACCCGGGTGATCCAGAAGATGGCCCGGGGGGATTTCTCCGTCCGCGCCGCTGAAAAGGGCAGCGGGGAGATCCGCCGGCTGGCGGAGACCTTCAACTCCATGAGCGAAAAGATCGAGACGCTGGACGTGACCCGCAACCAGTTTGTGGCCAACGCCTCGCACGAACTGAAGACCCCGCTGGCCTCCATGAAGGTGCTGGTGGAATCGCTGATCTATCAGCCGGATATGGACCGGGGGCTGAGGACGGAGTTCCTGCAGGACATCAACCGGGAGATCGACCGGCTGAGCGCCATCGTGGGCGATCTGCTGACGCTGGTACGAATGGACGCCGGCTCCGTCAAGCTCTCCAGGGAGAAGCTGACGCTGCAGGAGCTGGTGGAGGAAAACCGCCACCGCCTGGACCCGATGGCCCGCAAGCGCCGCCAGGAGCTGGTGATCGACATCAAGGATCCCTGCGAGCTGAACGCCGACAAGGGCAAGCTGAACCAGGTGATCTACAACCTGATGGAAAACGCCATCAAATACACCCAGGAGGGCGGCCGCATCGTCGTGACGCTGGACCGCAATCCCCGCAGCGCCGTGCTCTCCGTCAGGGACAACGGTCCCGGCATCCCGCAGGACGCCATTCCCCATATCTTCGACCGTTTCTTCCGGGTCGACAAGGCCCGCTCCCGCGAGACCGGCGGCACCGGTCTGGGGCTGTCCATCGTACGGCAGATGGTGCTGCTGCACGGCGGCACCATCCGTGTGGAAAGCCAGGAAGGCCAGGGCTCCGACTTTATTGTGGAGCTGCCGGTGACCGGACAATAAAAAAGACAGACTGCGGAACAGCAGGATCAAGGCAAGGCCCGGCGCGAGTGAGCGCCGGGCCTTCCGCAATCAAAGATGTTGGCCGGCACGCGTGTGAATTCCGGTCCTTTTCCTTGACACTTTTTTTCAGGGATGGTATACTGTGATGCAGAAATAACGGAGAATCATGGCGGACAGGAAGGTGCATGATGGGCAAAATACTGCTTGAAATCTGCTGCGGTTCGGCGGACGACGTGATCGAGGCCGAAAAGGGCGGCGCGGACCGGGTGGAGCTGAACAGCAATCTGTTTCAGGGCGGGCTGACCCCGACCGTGGGCACCCTGCGGGTGGTCAAACGGCATACGCACATTCCGGTCATGACGATGGTGCGCCCCCGGGCAGGCGGGTTCTGCTATACGGAGGCGGAGTTTGAAACCGCGCGGGAGGACGCAAGGCTGCTGCTTCAAAACGGGGCGGACGGCCTGGTGTTCGGTTTCCTGCATGAGGACGGCACGGTGGACGAGGAGCGCACCCGGGAACTGGTGCGCATCGCGGAGGGCAGGCCATGCGTGTTCCACCGCGCGCTGGACGTCGTGCCGGACTGGAAGCGGGCGCTGGATCAGCTGATCGCCCTGGGGGTGACCCGGGTGCTGACCAGCGGGCAGCGCAGCGACGTCTTTTTTGCCCTGGATACCATCCGGGAAATGATCGGATACGCGGGCGGGGCCATCGAGATCCTGCCCGGCGCCGGGATCACCCTGGAAAATGTAGACAGGGTCGCGGCCGTCACCGGCTGCAGCCAGGTGCACCTGGCCCGGCATAAAACCATGCCCGATCCTTCGGTGAACAACAACCGCAGCATCTATTACGGCGGTGCGCTGTATCCGCCCGAAGACCGGTTCGATGTGACGGACCGTGCTTACGTCGCGGCCGTGCGCGGAAAGCTGGGGTGACGCTATGATCGCGATCATCGGCACCTGGAAGATGTGCCGGGAGGGGCTGATGGAAGCCCACGAAATGCTGAAAAGCGGGGCCTGCGCTGCGGACGCGGTGACCCATGCCGTCGTCCGGGTGGAGGATGACCCCGCCTACTGCTCCGTCGGGTACGGCGGCCTGCCCGACCGGGACGGCCATGTGATGACCGATGCCGCGTTTATGGACGGGACGTCCCTGCGCATGGGCGGTGTCATGAGCGCGGAAAACATCAAAAACCCGATCCTGGCGGCCCGGATGCTCTGCGGGCGGGAGATCAACTGCCTTTTGGCCGGGCGCGGGGCGGAGCTGTTTGCCCTGCGGCACGGCCTGAAGATGCGGGACATGCGCACGGAAGCAAGCATGAGGCGCTGGCGGGAAGCTGTCCCGGAGCGCCCCGAGCGCCTGACCGCCTATACCGGCCACGACACCGTCTGCGTCCTGGCGCTGGATGAAAACGGCCGCCTGGCCGCGGGCGTATCCACCTCCGGCCTGTTTATGAAAGACCCGGGCCGGGTGGGGGACAGCCCCCTCATCGGCTCCGGTTTTTACGCCGACGACCGCTTCGGCGCCGCGGCAGCGACCGGGCTTGGAGAAGACATCATGCGCGGCTGCCTGAGCTATGAAACGGTCAGCCGGATGAAGCGGGGCGAAAGCCCGCAGCAGGCCTGCGAAGGCGCCCTGCGGGAACTGGCCGCCCGGAAGATCGAACTGGGGGAGAATGCCGATAACATGAGCCTCATCGCCCTGAGCCCGGACGGGCGCTTTGGGGCGGCCACCACGCTGCCCTGCTTCCCCTTCGCCGCGGCGCGGGGCGGTGAAAGCGGCCTCTACGCCGTGGACGGCAACGGCCTTACGCGGGCGATATCGCCCGATGAGCTGGCGGGCGTGGACTGACAAACGCCGGACGATCAATTCGGATCAAACGCGAAACGCGTTTTATCAAAATAAAAAGGAGGAATCCGAAGATGAAGAAACTGCTTGCTCTCCTTCTGGCTGCCGTGATGTTCGCTCTGCCCGCCCTGGCTGCGGCGGAGGAACTGACTATGGGCTCCTGGCGCACCGATGACGTGGAACAGGTCTCCGCCCTGCTGGCCAAGTACGAGGAACTGACCGGCGTGAAGATCGT
>CAMJXZ010000333.1 GCA_946409855.1 uncultured Clostridia bacterium
CGTTCCCCGGCGGAACATCAAAGGTGCGCCATCGGTGTCACGTACTTTGCGAAAAACTGGGCGCCGCGGTCCGGGTCCAGCCGGGCCTCGTCCAGCTCGCACAGCGTATCCAGCTCCCCTTCGGCGTAGCGTCTGAGGCTTTGGCACACGTCTTCCAGACGGCCCAGCACCGCCCCGTACCGCAGGGCAAGGACCTCCCAGCCATTGCGCTTGAACTCGCTTTCCCAGATTGCGCGGTGCGCCTCGCGCAGGGCGCGGTATGCGTCCATCAGCCCGGGGATCGTTTCCTCCGCGGCCTGCTGGAGCCACGCCCGGTCTCCGGTGAGATACCGGTTCCGGATTTCGGCCATGATCTTTCCTTTCCGCCGGACCACCTCAAAGACCGAAGCGGCGTAGCGGCAGCGGAGGTCTTGGGAAAGCGGGGTAAGGACGGAAAGCGCCTGTTCGCTCCGGGAAACGCATCCGGCCAGTTCCTCCCCCGCGGGGCCCAGGGGATAGAGCAGGTCGCACCAGATGACCGCTTTGCCCGGGCGGCGGTCCTCCGCGCCGGGATAGAAGAGGGCGAAGGCTTCGTAGGCTTCCCGCGGCAGGCCGGTCAGGAACGCGCCGGTGTTCAGAACCAGCTCCCGGGTCATTTCCTCCGGACGCCAGCAGGATTCCGAAAAAAGGGGCAGCTGGCTCAGCGCCAGGGAATGGACGGTTTCCTGGCCGTCGTCCCCCCACATGGTGGCCATCACGGTTCTGACTTTGTGCCTGGCGCAGGCCTTCAGGCCCGGTTCCATGGAGGCGAACGTCAGGTCCACCTGGGGCAGGAACCCGCTCCAGGTCCAGATGCCGCCGGCAAAAATCGTATTCTTCCCCATCTTTTCGTGCTGGGTGAGCATTTTCTCGTAGAAGGACCCGTCCTGGTGGTAATAATCCCAGTACACCAGCCCCACGTCCGGCAGCGTATCGATCACGGACTGGGGGATAACCGCCTCCATATCGTAATACGCGTTTGTTTTGGAGCCCAGGCGGAAGAACATATCGCTCCACATCATGGGCTCAAACCCGTATTTCCTGCAGATGGCCGCCACCCGGTCCAGGTGGCGCTTGAGCAACTGGAACCGGTCCGTCGGGCCGTGCTTGTAGAAGTAATTGCCCAGGCCGACGCCGTGGGCTTCATCCATGCCGATGTGCAGGCGGCGGCCGCTGACGGCGCCGCGAAGCGAGCGGACGGCGGCTTCCAGAAACCGGTAGGTTTCCTCCTCGTCGACCATCAGCACCGCCGGCTGGTCCCGGAGATTCCGGTTCTGAGCCCACTGCAGGAAGTTTTCCAGATGGCCCAGCGCCTGGATGCAGGGCACCAGCTCGATCCCCAGCCCCCGGGCGTACAGGTCCAGCTCCCTGAGCTCCTCCTGCGAATACCGCCCGCGCAGATACCCCATGTAAGGGTATTCCGGTACCTCGTAGGTGTCCTCCGTGTACAGGATGAACAGGTTCATCCCCAGGGCCGCGCAGCAGTCCATGTATCTTTTGCAGGCAGCCACCGTCATCACGCCGTTGCGCGAAAAGTCCAGGAAAGGCCCGCAGGATTCGAACTGCTTTTCCTCGTGGATGTCCAGGTCCCCGGCGCCGGCGCTTTTTTCCTGGGCGAAACGGAAGTACGCGCGGGCCAGGGCCGGCTTGCTTTCCGCGCTCAGCGTCACGTCGCATCCCCGGGCGGTGACGGTCATGCCCCGGCCTTCCCGGACATGGATCTCCCCGTCCCAGGAAAAGCCGACCAGGTCAAACACGAGTTTTCGGAGCCGCAGGCTGTCTTCCTGTGAAATCATCATGGTGTTTCTCCCTTCTTTTCAGGTGATATTATTCCGCTCTGTATTTTGTGCCTCTTCCCGTGCCGGAAACCGTGATATATCCTTCTTTGACCAGTTTGTTCAGAATGGCGATCGTCTTGGACCGGCTCAGCCCGGCGGCCTCCATGACGGCGGAGCTCGGCATTTCCCTGTTTTTCAGCAGCAGATACACTTTCTGCTCGTCCGGCGGCAAACCGGTCTTTTTCTGCAGAACGGGCAGAACGATGCGGATGGCGTTTTCACTGACGGTGAATTCGGGCTTGACCACGCTGTCCTGATAGGCGTCGTTGATCCTGCGGATCCCCGTTCCGAATTTCTCGATCATATGGAGCCTGTAGAATACGTTCCCGATGATCGGGTTCCGCAGGATGGAGATGCCGCCCCTCAGGTATTCTTCTTCATTGACCCCCTTGGGCAGCCCGCCGGGGGAGGTGATTTCGATTTTGTCCCGGAACATGGCGACGGTGACGTGCGCGTTCACGTCCCATGTCCTGTGCACCAGGGCGTTCGCCGCCGCTTCCCGGAAGGCTTCCTCCGGGATCAAAGCAACCCGGTTCCTGCTGCTGCCGCTGATCTGCTCATACTGATAGTATTTCCGGAACATGGAAAGAGCCTGGTCAAACTGCTTCAGAACGGAGATGTGCTCAAATGTTTCCCGGTCCAGGAGGATGTTGATGTTTTCCCCGAACCGCACCAGATCCATGCCGGGAAAGGTGTTCCGGTCGGCAAGCAATTCGCCGGCCTTATTGTAGCCGGTGCCTTCTTTGTACAGTTCCAGGGTTTTCAGCGTATCCAGGGAGAAGGATTCTATCTGCAGGACCGCCCTGAGCTTTTCTTCCAGGACCTCAAAGGTAAGCGCCTGGTCGGAGGCGGGCAGTTCCTCAAAAGAGGAATTCTGCCCTTCCAGGATCAGCCGGGCCAGTTCCAGGCGGTCCACCGGGATCGTGGCGGAGTCGTTCCGGCGGTACGCTTTTGCTTTGTACAGATAGGGCTTGTGCAGGCCTTCCTCCACCTTCAGGACGATGACGGACGTTTTTTCGTTGACGCTCAAAGTGTATTCCGGCACCGGGTCAATGCTGTCGTTGATGCGGTTCTCGATATCCAGGCAGGCGGATTTTGCGTCCGCGATCCCGACAGCGGTCCCGTCGTCCGTGATGCCGAACATGATTTCGCCGGAACCGTAATTGGCATACGCGCTTACCGTTTTGAGAAAAGTATTGGTGACGGATTCTTTATATTCCAGCGTCCTTGATTCTCTCATGATGCCGTTCCCCCTGTCAGCGCTCTGACGATAATATAACAAAAAACAGACGCAAAATCAACCGTAAAAATTTGCGTTTGATTTTGCGTCTGATTTTGGACGATATTTTCTTTTTTCGTTTCAAACGTAAAATGGCGGGCGGTCCGGCGGGGGACGTAAAACGCCTCAAAAGGGGGAAGCGCCGCCGGCCCGGCCCGTCAGAAGTCCTTCAGGATAAAGACCCGGTCCATGGGGCTGCGGGAGGGGTTGGCGGGGCGGGTGTACATTTCGGCGGCGGATTCGAAAAGGACGTAAATGTCCCCGTCCGCCGCGCAGAGGCATTCGGTCATCGGCGGGGCGATCAGGGAAGCCTGGCGGCGGCTGCTGTCCAGGTAC
>CAMJXZ010000334.1 GCA_946409855.1 uncultured Clostridia bacterium
AGGAAAGCGGCAAGGTGCTGGACAACGACCGGATGCTGCTGACGGAGGAGGGCGGATAAACATGGACACCTGTTCAGTCAAGGACTGAACAGGTACGCATGGGGGTCTTGCGGTCCGGGGCCTGCCGGCCCGTTCGTCGGTGAAAATGTTCCGGGGCTTACCAGCCCGTTCTTCGGTGAAAACTGTCCACCGGACAGTTTTCCGGGCCCTCAGAACCCACCGGCACGATTTCCGGGCCCTCCTCACCCCCCTACGGAACCCACGAACGGATTTGCCTGTCGCGCATGGCTTTTCCCTTTGAATAAGCCAACAGAAGAGTTGCTACCAGGGCCTGCCGGCCCGTTATTCGCTGAAATTGAGCCACTGGCTCAATTTCCGGGCGCGAATAACCCCGCGGCGTACATTGTCCAGGGCCTGCCGGCCCGTTGCTCGGTAAGAACAAGCCACTGGCTTGTTCTTCGGGCCCTCGCAACCCACTGCGGATTACAATCAGGGGGAAGGTTCCCCCTGATCACCCCCCTCTTTAGACCGATGCGTGTCTTATCCTTATGTAAAGGGAATTGAACAGTTACGAAAGCAAAAGGAGTACGCCATGACGACGATGGAGAGCTTTAAAAAGTTCGGGATGGAACCGCGCGGCGTTATCGGCTGCGCCCTGATGGGGCTTGGCGTCTTTTTGGCCCTCATAGGGCTGGCGGTGGTCATCGTGGACAGGGTGACCGGGAAGTTCGGGCTGGAGGGCGTGATCCTGATCGCGGTCCTGCTGATCTTCATCGGCGGGGGCGCCGGGCTGTTCATCGCCGGGCGGAACAATTATCTCCAGGACAAAAAGCGGATCAAAGCCCTGACGGAAGCCTGGGAGACCCGCCGCTGCGTCATGGCCGACATCGTGAGCATCCGGGAGGAAACCTCTTCCGAGAAAACAAGCGACAATATGTTCACCGGCGTCAGCTACCGCAAATACTACGTCGTGGAGTGCCATTACACGGACCCGGACGGCGTGGTCCATATCTATTACAGGAACCTGTACCACGACCCCACCGGGAAGATCAAGGGCACGCAGGTCCCCGTCTACTACGTTCCGGGCGATGACAAGCTCATCTACGTGGACATCGAACAGGTGATAACGCCGGATTAAGGAACGGGGCCGGCGTCCGCCGCGCTTTCGGACGTCTTCCATGATCCGTATTACATCTTTCTGACCGCGTGGTATCAAAGAAACAGGGGGGATCCGGATGCTGTATCAGCTCATCATCATCGATCCGGAGCTGTCTTCCGGTTCGCACCGGGAAACCTTCGACATCGGGCTTTTCCGGTCCCGGGAAGAAGCGGTCAGAACGGCCGGGCTTTACCTTTCCGGCGTTAAGGGTTTCTGCGACCATCCCTGTACCTATGAGATTCATGAAAAAGAAGTCTGCGGACCGGATGCCGCGGACGGCGGGAAAGTCTATATGGCCGTCGGCTGGAACACAGGCAGCGGCGGGGAAACGGACGTCATAGAAAGCCCCTGCTTTGTCTCTGAATCCCAGGCGCACGCGGTTTTTGAGCAGATGAAGAAACGGTACGCCCGGTCTGAATGGACCATCCAATGCCGGCGGATCGGCCGCGCCGAATGGTCCGAAGGCTTTATCCGGACGCGTTCCTGAACTCTGCCGTTCACCCGGAGGGGCTCCGGAAAGTATATGCAAAAACAGCAGGGCCGCCGCGCTGCCGCGGTGGCCCTGCTGCATCTTTTTTTTACCGTTTTTGAAGCCTTTACGCTTCCTCGGGGATAAAGTCCAGGTCGCTGAGGAATTTGATGCACATCTGGATCTGGGCTTCGGTGAGGCCTTCTTCCGCGCCCTCGGCGGCCATCATGTCAAACTCGATCATGTAGCCTTCGTACACGGAAACGATCGCCACGTAATCCACGCTCTCCACCGCTTCGGTCACGATCATCAGCTTGGTGCCGTGGGAGGTTTCCCGGTAGGACACGGTGACCTCGTCGCCTTCGCTGGTGAAGGTATCGAGAATCTGCTGCAGCTGTTCGTCGGTCATGTCGTTCATGCGCTTGACGTCGTAATAGATTTCGTCGAACTCGATCGTCAGGAACAGCATGGGCTTGGACGCGTCCTGGGGCTCGATGACGGCCAGCAGGCCTTCATCGTCCTTGGAAACGATATTGAGGGTGTAATTGTCCGGCAGGCTGCACTGCAGCTTGAACGCGCCGTTCATGTTGATGGAGCCAAGCTCGGTCTTGGCGGGGGTTTCGGCCAGCGCCGCGCAGCAGCCCAGGGCCAGCGCCAGGGTGAGAAGCAGGGCAAACAGTTTTTTCATGATCGGTTACCTCCTGTAGATTCCGGTATGCACACGTCAGTTCGGGTTGGTGGACACATAGAAGCGGCTGATGTAGCCGATGATGCCGGTATCCGGGTCCTCCACCTGATACCAGCGGTCGGTTTCGCCGATCACGGTGAACTGCTCGTTCTGGCGCACCCGGCGGATCATTTCGGCCTGATCGTCCGGCGCGTAGCGGAAATTGACCCAGCCGGTGGCGCGCTCGGGCCTGCAGTATACGATAAAGGGCCGGGCGACCAGGCGGAAGGTGCGGAACTGCTTGTTCATGTTCTGGAAATGGGCCGTCAGGTCCTTGGAAGAGGACTGCTGGCCGGACTGCTGGCTGGAACGGCTGGTCCCGCCGGTGACGTCGGTATTGGTGGTCTTCGGCTTCATGTTCGCGGCGGAGGGCGCCACATAATCATAGGTCAGGTATTTGGCCATCATGAAGCCTTCGTCGTAGGCGCCGACGCCCCAGTCGATGCAGGCCCAGCCGTCGGAGATGTACTTGACCGTCAGCTCCGTGCCGTAGGGGACCTTGGTGATCAGGTTGTTGGCGATCTGCGGGGTGCTGCGAAGGTTGACCGTAGTGCCCGCCGCGGGGCTGACGTACATGATCCACGAGGCGCGGGCGGCAGGAATCAGCGCCATGGTCATCACGGCAATGAGCGCCAGCGACAGAATGCGTTTTTTCATCGGTTCTTCCTCCAGGTTCCGGTTTTCGGTATTCGGGGCTTTTTGCTGCTCCGGATCATCATTTTATCATAGCCGCATGGAAAAAGCAAGAAATCGGGCGGCGCGGAAGGGCGGTCTCCCGGCCCGGTTTTGTAAATCTTTGGGGCTGACGGGAATGGCATGGGCTTTCCGGCCATGCGCTCCCGCCGCGGGGAATGGCACCGGGGCGGCTTTCAGCCGCGTTTCTTTTTCATCGGATCATGCCGCCCCGGACGGCTGCATCGGGATGGCCCGATTGGGACCGGTATGGAAAAGGCGGCGGGAGGTTCCCGCTCCAGCCCGAGCAGTCCCTGTTCCGTCACAGCCTTTCCCGGCAGCAGCCCGCCCGCAGCCCGTTTTGCCAAAGTTCCGCCCCGGGGTGTCATCCTGAACCCTGA
>CAMJXZ010000335.1 GCA_946409855.1 uncultured Clostridia bacterium
GCAATGTCCGTTCCTCTCCTGTATTTCACAATTCCGCTCATCCATCTGCCACAGGCCTTCCGCGGCGTGGGTGAAGCGCAGCCAGTCTTCCTCGGTAAAGGACGCCTCCATCCGGACGAAAGATTCCTCGTACGCTTCGGCTGCGTCCCTTGCGTACTGCCGTACGAGGCCGGAGATCTTCATCTTATCGTAGGGGATCCGGAGAATCACCTGCACCAGCCGGTCGTGCAGGGCCTGCTGGATAGCAGCCGAAAGATCATCCAGCCCTTCCCCCGTCAGCGCGCAGGTCCGGACCGCGTCCGGGAAAGCCAGCGAAATCTCCGGCAGAGCCCGGTCGCACTTGTTCAGCACCTCCAGCCGGGGCTGAGACACCGCCCCCAGCTTTTCCAGCACCTCGTCCACCACGCGGCGCTGCAGCAGGCTGTCCGGGTTGGAGGCGTCCGTCACGATCACCAGCAGGTCCGCCAGCGCGGCCTCTTCCAGCGTGGACTGAAAGGCCTCGATCAGGTCCGTAGGCAGGTTGGTGATGAAGCCGACCGTGTCCGTCAGCAGATACGGCACGCCCTTTTCCGGCTCCACCCGGCGGGTGGTGGCGTCCAGCGTCGCGAACAGCCGGTCCATCACCAGCACCTGCCCGTCCGTCAGGGCGTTGAACAGGGTGGACTTGCCGGCGTTGGTATAGCCGACCAGCGCCACCGTCCGGATGTCCGAACGCTTGCGGGCCTTGCGCTGCAGGACCCGGTGGGCCTTCAGTTCCGTCAGTTCCTTTTCCAGCAGCGTGTACCGCCTGCGGATGACCCGGCGGTCCATCTCCAGCTTGGTTTCGCCCGGGCCCCTGGTGCCGATGCCGCCGGCCAGGCGGGACAGGGACAGGCCGTAGCCGATCAGGTGCGTCATCTGGTATTTCAGCTGCGCCAGGGACACCTGCAGCTTGCCCTCCCGGGTGCGGGCCCGCTGGGCGAAAATATCCAGGATCAGGTTGGTGCGGTCCACCACCTTGAGCCCGGTCAGCTCCTCCAGGTTGTGGATCTGCACGCCCGTCAGCTCGTCGTCGCACAGGATCATCGTGGCGTCGGCCGCCTGGGCGGCCAGCGCCAGTTCCGACGCCTTGCCGGAACCGATGTAGGTGGCGCTGTCGGCGGAAGGGCGCTTCTGCACCATGGTGCCGACCGTCACGGCCCCGGCACTTTCCGCCAGGGCTTTGAGTTCCTGAAAGGAGGTATCGTCCCGGATGGACAGGAGCAGCGCCCTTTCCTGCCGGACGGCGGTATCGCCGCTGTCCGGGGCCAGCCGGTCGCAGGCCAGGATCTTTTCCATCCACCCTTCCGAGGGGAAGCGGTCGGGCGGGAAAATCTCCGTCTCCTCCACCACCGGCCTGTCCCCGTCCCAGCCGCCGATGAAAGCGGCCGAAATGCCCGTGGGCGTCCCTTCCCGGGTGACGCCGACGGCGCTGATGGCGTCCAGCTTCAGCTGGCACAGGGCGTTCAGGTCCACCGCGGACAGCTTCGCCGACCCCGCCGGATGGGTGTGCAGCACCCGGATCATGGACAGGCGGTTTTCGCTGCGTCGCAGCCGGACGGAGGGGAGCGACACCTGGTCGTTCTCCCCGATCATCACGTCGATGATTTCGCCGTCCCGCCCGATATAGACGGCCACTTCCCGGTTGAGGACCCCGGTAAACGCCGCCAGCACGGTGACCAGCTCCCCGGGGGCGAACTCGTCCTTATCGATTTCCAGATCATACAGCCGGGCCAGGTCCGAAAGCAGCGTGCTGCGGATGCCCTGCGTATTGCCGTGTACCTTTGGTTGCATGCAAACTCCGATAATAAATTGATATGGTCAGCAAATATCCGGCCGCCTACAGCGCCGCCGCGCGCAGCCTGGCCGCTGTCCGCCCGATGACCCGGGCGGCATACAGGGCATCCTCTTCAGAAAGCTTAGGGGAAAACGTCAGCCTGAGAGAGCTGCGCAGCAGTCCGCCGTCCAGCCCCATGGCCCGGAGCACATGGCTTTCCACATAGCTGCCCGCCGTGCAGGCGGAACCGGCGGAAGCCTCCACCCCGTTCAGGTCCAGCAGGGGGATCAGCGCCTCGTCCTGCACCCCGGGAACCGAAAAATGAAGATGCCCGGGCAGATGACGGACCGGGTCGCCGTTCAGGACCGCGTCCGGGACTTCCTGAAGGACCGCGTCCAGCAGCACCTGCCGAAGCCGCGCAAGGAGGGCGGCATTGCGCTCCGCGTTCTGCGCGGCCTCTTTGAAAGCGGCGGCCATGGCGGCGCAGGCGGGCACGTTTTCCGTGGAGGCGCGGAACCCCCGTTCCTGTTCCCCGCCGTGAATCAGCGGTTCCGGCCGGACCCCTTTGCGGACGTAGAGCGCCCCGCAGCCTTTTGGCCCGCCGAACTTGTGAGCGGACAGGGACATCAGATCCGCCCCGGTCTCCTTCGCCAGGGCCGGAAACAGGCCGATCGCCTGCACCGCGTCCGTATGCATGAGGATCCCCCGCGCCCGCGCGGCAGACGCGATTTCGGCCACGGGCTCCAGCGTGCCCACCTCGTTGTTGGCCGCCATCACGGAGATCAGGCGGGTTTGGGGCCGGATAGCGGCGATCACGTCTTCCGGGGCGACCCGGCCAAAATGGTCCGGCAGGACGTAGGTAACGTCATACCCCTGCTTTTCCAGAAACGCGCAGGCGTTCAGCAGCGCGGGGTGCTCCACCGCCGTAGTGACCAGATGCGCTTCCCCGGGACGGTACCGCGCCATGACGCCCTTGACCGCCCAGTTGTCGCTCTCGCTCCCGCCGGAGGTAAAATAGATCTCCTCCGGCAGCACGCCCATGCAGCCGGCCATTTCCCTGCGGGCCTTCTCTAGGCGCGCTTTCGCCTGCCGGCCCGTCTGATACAGGCCGGACGCGTTCCCCCAGCCGGACCGGGCGCATTCGACGTAGGCCGAAATGGCCGCTTCCGTCATCGGCATCGTCGCCGCGCAGTCCAGATACACCCGTTTCTGCTCCATCCGTCCGCCTTCCTTCCCATCAAAAAATTGTATTCAAAAAACGCCGGAATGTCAAGACATCAATGTAAACGTTCCGCTCATGCCGGGCGCGTTCATTGTTTTATTCACGGGAGAAGCAAAGATGGGAATAGTCAAGAGGTGAGAGAAAAATGATGGGGACAGAGCGACGCGAAGCCTATGTCCGTCCGGCGATTCATTCGCCGGATCGGCGCAGCCGACCGGAGGCGGCAGGGCTTCGTGTCGGTATGTCCATGGCGGGGGGAGCGTAGAGGGGGGACTCCCTCTACTTAAAATCCGCAGCAGCGGCATGTACGGTGCGAGGATCAAACGGCGGAGCCGTTTGTACCTTGCGGATTTGCCGCCCGGGAGCCCTGAAAGGGCGACAGGCAAATCCGTTCGGGGGGTC
>CAMJXZ010000336.1 GCA_946409855.1 uncultured Clostridia bacterium
AAGGAAACTGGTCAAAAGCGTACCCGTGGGCACCCAAAAGCCTTCCCCACTGGGGAAGGTGGCCCGAAGGGCCGGATGAGGTGCACCCCCGGGGCCTGTAAGGTCCCGGGACATGATCACCGAACTGCGGGCCTTACAGGCCCTGGAAGGATGCGGAGAAAGCGTCCAAGATGCATGCAAGATTTAGCATTCTTATCAGAGAATAGTATGATACCATCCATAAATCCCATCCGCGTCCCGCCCGCCGTCTGGCGGACGGCAAAGCGCCCGGGCTGTTCCGCCCGGGCGCTTTGCCATATCCGGCTGAAGGCAAGCTGTCCGCTCAGTTTTCTTCCAAGAACCGGAGCCCCTCCCGCCAGTCCTGCCCGAGGATTTCGGGCATCGTGACAAATTCGTATTTGCTCCGCAGCCGCTCATTCACTTTCAGGAATTCCTTTTTCCCGTGATCCCGGATGTACACGGCCTGCGCCTTCGCCGCCTCCGCTCCGTCGTTGGCCGGGGTGTAGAAGCCTTTCTGGCAGGTCTCGAGCCTTCCGCACGCCCAGCAGCCGTCGATCCCCTGTTCCCGGCAGCAAGCCGCGTTGGGGCACTGCCCGTCCGGCGACACGGTGGCGTAGGAGCAGGTGTTATAGGCCGTCCTGCAGGAGCCGCACCATTCGCCCAGGTAACAGTGATTGCAGGACAGCCCGCAGTACGCGACCGGGTCAACGCCCTTCCGCGCCAGCCTGCACAGCCTGTTTTTGATGCGCAGCATCGCCTCGGTGTGCATGATCCAGTGCCGGCTGAACGGCATCCGGATGAGGCCCAGAACGTCCTTCCCGCACCAGTAATCGATCAGCCAGGCTGCGCTTTCCGCGGAGCTGACACAGCCGGTGCGCTGCAGCTTCCCGGTCATCTCCTCCCCGAATTTCCGCCTGAGGTCGGGATACGAAAGGCTTTTCAGAATCTCATCAGTGGACCGCTTGACTTCCAGCGCGTATAGGTACAGCTGCCGGATGTCCAGCTGCGCGGAAAACGCCGCGATCTCCTCCCCGGCGAGCTCGTTCCCCGTCGTGATCAGCGGCGCGCGGATTCTCTCCTGAAACCCCCGGTCCAGCAGGACCTGCCGGTCCTCCGCGATCATTTCGTGCGCCACGATGTCCTCGATCCGGAAAATGTGCCAGATGGAATACGCGAGCGTCTTGGCATGGTACCCGTCCGCCCCGGCAAAGGGCATCAGGGAAAACGCTTCCTCCGGATACGTCTTTACGATCCGGGTGATCTGGTCGAACAGGGTATCCCGGAGCGCGATCAGCTGACCGATCCCTGCCCGGAAGGTTTCTTTCCCGGCGAGGGACGCCTGCATCGCCCGGTTCATTTCCGCCCATTCCTTGTTCATCCGCATCCCCTCCGCTTCCCGCGGTCAGTCCTGGCGCGCCGGGCAGCCCGTTTCCTCCCCTGAGCGCCATTCCTCATGCACCTGCCGCAGCCACTGCAAAAGCTTTTCAAAGGACGCGCCGTTGGCCGCCAGCAGCGGGATCGGGCCTGAAAAGGTTACTTCTCCCCGCAGGATATCGGCGCAGCGCCCGCCGGCTTCTTCCACCAGCAGGGTGCCCGCGCAGTAATCCCAGGGCGAAAGCCGCCATTCAAACAGCGCTTCCGCTTTCCCCTCGGCGATGTCGCACAGCTCCAGCGCGCAGCTGCCGGTCCTGCGGAAATCGGCGATCCTGGGCAGCAGGCGCAGGGCGGACAGGCCGGTCAGGGACATCAGTTCTTCGTAATAGGAGGCCGTCCCGAGATAGACCAGCGCGTTTTCCGCCGGCACCTGGGATACCCGGAGCCTCTCTCCGTCCCGGAACGCGCCCTGTCCGCGGACGGCATGGTACATCTGACGCCGGTATGGATGGTAGATCCACCCTTCCCGCGCCTTCTTCCCCACGGTCAGGCCGACGGAGATCACGCTGGCTTCCCGGAAGCGGAAAAAGTTGGTCGTCCCGTCGATCGGGTCGATGATAAAGGCCGGCCCGTCCGTCAGGGAAGCGTTCTCCTTTTCCTCCGCCATGAAGGAGGCCTCCGGATAAAGCCCCGCGAGCCCTTCCATCAGCATTTCCTGAACCGCCCTGTCGGCCTGGGTCACATAGTCCCCGTGCCGGCCCTTGCTGGTGACTTCCAGCTGGTGATAGCCCAGCATCCTTTCCCCCGCCGCGCGGATCAGTTCCTCCGTCCTCTGCTCAATATTCACCGCTTGTCCTCCCAAAGACAAAGAGGAGCGGCAGGCGCTCCGCTGTATGTTCATTTACAGCTTGTTAAACGGATATTCCTTCCCGTCCGTTTCTACGCGGATGGTCTTGATCCTCTGGTCCTCATAGGGCTTGTCCCGGCCGTCGCGGCGGACGTTCACGATCTTTTCGGCCGTCTCCATCCCGGAAAGCACCTTGCCGAAGGCCGCGTAGGCCCCGTCCAGGTGCGGGGAATCGGAGGTCATGATAAAGAACTGGCTGCCGGCAGAATCCGGATGCATGCTGCGGGCCATCGACAGCACGCCGTAGGTGTGTTTGATGTCGTTCCTGACGCCGTTCATCCGGAACTCGCCCTTGATCGAATAGCCGGGCCCGCCGATGCCGATGCCCTGCGGGTCCCCGCCCTGGATCATGAACCCGGGAATAACCCGGTGAAAAATCAGCCCGTCGTAAAAGCCGCTGTTGGCCAGGGCAATAAAGTTGCCGACGGATTGCGGCGCGGTTTCCGGGTACAGCTCGCCGCTCATCCGGCCGCCGTCTTCCATTTCAATGACAAATGTCGGGTTGGACATGAAGCTCCTCCTTTTGATAAAGGGGCTGCCGCAGTTTTTCTGCAGCAACCCCCTTCAGATCATCAAACCGGGGTAAACGCGTCTTTGCCAAGGCCGCAGACCGGGCAGACCCAGTCTTCCGGGATGTCTTCAAACGCGGTGCCGGGCGCGATGCCGCCCTCAGGATCGCCGACTTCCGGGTCATAGATGTATCCGCACGGGCATTCATACTGCTGCATAGGTCAGCCTCCTTTCAAGTGCCGCCCCGCCGGGGCAGCCTCTGTAGCGTCTATTATACAGAAACCGCCGCCGCTTTGCAACCGTTATTTTTTATTTCACCGTCCTCTGCACGGAACGGTTACTTTTCTTTTCATTGAACAAGCAAAGAAGTTGGAAAGCCAAGATGTGAGGGAGAAATGATGGGGACAGAGCGACGCGAAGCCCGTGTCCGTCCGGTGATTCATTCGCCGGATCGGAACAGCCGACCGGAGGCGGCAGGACTTCGTGTCGGTCTGGCCTTGGTGGGGGAAGTGCAGAGGGGGGCTGTGAGGGCCCGGAAAATGATCCGGTGGATCATTTTCACCGAACA
>CAMJXZ010000337.1 GCA_946409855.1 uncultured Clostridia bacterium
ATGATCCACCGGATCATTTTCCGGGCCCTCACAGCCCCCATAGGGGAAGGCTTTTTTTCGGCCCTACGGGTCATCACCGGGGTCTGCCGGCCTGCTGCCCGTTAAGAACTGTCTGAGGCATGCCAGCTCATCCTCGCTGAAAACAGGTCGCCGGATTGTTTTCCAGGCGCTGCGGACCCGCTGGCTTGTTCTTCGGGCCCTCGCAGCCCCCATAGGGGGAGGCTTTTATCCGATCCTACGAACCATTACCAGGGTCTGCCGGCCCGCTGCCTGGTAAGAACTGTATGAGGCTTGCCGGCTCATCCTCGCTGAAAACAGGCCGCCGGATTGTTTTCCGGGCGCTGCTGACCCGCTGGCTTGTTCTTTGGGCCCTCACAGCCCCCATAGGGGGAGGCTTCAATCACGCCAGGCAGGCCCAAAAAGCCTTCCCCTATGGGGAAGGTGTCGCGCCGCAGGCGTGACGGATGAGGTTCACCCCACTATATCTTTTTAACAGATGAGCAGACCGTAAAGGAAAAAGTGAACCTGCCGATGCGGGGGAGGGAAAACAGTCCGGGTCACCCTCTGTCTTTCCTCTCTAAAACGAAAAAACGGGAAACGCGGGCGCGGAGTCTCAGGCTCCGCACCCGCTGACGCCCCGGCTTATTTTTCCAGGGTGACGCCGGAGAAGTTGTTGGCGTTGGAGGCGTTGGGGGCAAAGCCCTTGAGGGCGGGGGAGGCCAGGAAGTATTCCTGGGGGCTGGCGACGATGGCGACGATGCAGTCGTTCAGGATCAGCTCGATGGCTTCCTTGTAGTAGGCCTCGCGCTTGGCGGTGTCGGAGGTGGCGACGGCCAGCTCGCACAGCTCGTCCACGCGGGGGTTGGAGTAATCCTGGATGTTGGCGGAGGAGCCGGTCTTGAAGAAGAAGGCCACCGCGCGGCTGGGATCGGAGCCGGCGCCGTTCTGGCAGACCATGATCTGGTAGTTGTGCGCGGACCAGTCGGCCACGTACTGAGCCTGTTCCTCGTTCTGCACCTCGGCGCGGATGCCGATCTGCTCCAGCTGCGCCTGCACGACCATGCCGGTGTCGCGGATGCTGTCCAGCAGGCCCACGGTGATCACGCAGTCAAAGCCGTTGGGATAGCCGGCCTGGGCCAGCAGCTCCCTGGCTTTCTCGATGTTCTGGGTGTAGTACTCGTTCTGGCTGACGTCCACGGCCCAGTGGCCCAGGGAAGCGGGCACGAAGCCGGACAGGGCGGCCTTTCCGTTGAAGGCCAGTTCGATGATCTCCTCGCGGTCCAGCGCCAGGTTGATCGCCTGACGGACCAGGGGGTTGTCAAAGGGCGCCTTCTGCACGTTCATGAACAGGCCGGTGTAGTTGCGGCTCTGGTAGGAGATGACCTGCAGGTCGTCCCCGCCGATCAGGTCCAGCATCGCGGTGTCCGCCACGATCAGGTCCACGGAGCCGGTGCGAAGGGCGGCCAGGCGGGCGGCGGTGTCGGGCATGACATAGAATTCGATGGCGTCAAAGGTGGCCTTGCCCTTTTCGTCAAAGTAGCCGGGGTAGGCGTTGACGGTCACGTGGTTGTCGGGCACCCATTCGCCCAGGGTGTAGGGGCCGGTGCCGGCGTCCGCCCGGAGGAGGCTGCCTTCGTTGGCTTCCACCACTTCTTTGGCCACGATGGAGCAGTAGGAGGAGGACAGGTTGGCCAGGAAGGGCGCGTTGATCGTCTTCAGGGTGATCTTCACGGTCAGCTCGTCCAGCACTTCGACGGAGGCGATGTCGCCCACGTAGCTGGAGGAATTGCCCAGCGCGCCGGTGGCGGGATCCAGGATGCGGTCGAAGGAGTACTTGACGTCTTCCGCGGTCATTTTGCGGCCGTTATGGAAGGTGACGTTGTCCAGCAGATGGAAGATGTAGGTCTGGTCGTCCGGCTGTTCCCAGCTGGCGGCCAGCTCGGGGACGACGTTCAGGTTCTCGTCCACGTCCACCAGGGTGTTGTAGATCTGGCCGATCATGCGCATGGAGGCCACGGCGGAGATGGTGTGCGGGTCAAAGCCCACGGGCTCGGCGTCCGTGCCGTACCGCAGCACGTTGCCTTCCGCCAGGGAAGCCGGCACCAGGGCCAGCGCCAGGGAAAGAACCATCAGCAGCGCAAACAGTTTCTTCATGAAAACACCTCTTTCTATCATTTCAAAGCGCTATCGCGCCTCGATTCAAAAAGGAGCCGGTGCCTAAAGCGGATATCGGGATGTGAACATTTTCTCTCTTCCCGGATATCATACCATATTTCCGCCGGGATGGCAAGATGATTATGCGGCTGCCGCGGGGCAATCGCTTGCGAAACAGGGTAACGGCCGGACGAAATCAATTTATTTCCCCGCTTCATGGCGGCCCGGATGCCGCCCTTCGTCCTCCGCTGCCCGGCGGCCCGGCTGTACGTATCAACCGGTGAGGAGCTGCGATACAGCCCTCCCGGCTGAACGGGCCGGATATCGGATAAAGGAGGTAATGAAAATGAAGACATTCGTATCCGTGATGATGATCCTGGCGCTCACCCTGGGCATGTGCGGCGCGATGGCCGTATGCGTCCCCCTGCCTGCGTACAGCTACTCCGGAAGCGACCCTGTGATGGCCGCCGTCACGGACTATCTGACGAAGGCGAACCTGGGCTTTGAACCCGAGGCGCACGGCGTCATGGTGCCCGTGCCCATCGTACACAGGACGGAGATGAACGAGGACCGGACCAGGGCCACCGTATACGGCAGCTTCTGGCTGTTTACCTACGTGCTGGACGGCAAGGTGCTCCGCTGCACTTCCAGCGGGGAGCACCCCGGCGTCATGAAGTTGGCCCTGAAGGACGGCCGCTGGACCGTCGTCTCCATGCAGCGGGCGGAACAGGGGCATCACGATGGAGCCGCTCTCCGGGCTATCGCCCGGGGCGATCAGGAGCTGCTGGACGGGTACAGCCTGGCTTCCAGCCTGGAAGAAGGCCTTGTGCCCTACCACCGCCGGGTCTGTCTGCTGGAGTACATCCATGCCAACGGGCTGGATGTCGAAGCCTACCGGGACATCGGCCAGAACAATGTTTACCTGATGAACTGACCCCAAACGGCCAAAGCAACCAAATGCCGGGGCCTCTGCAGAAAAATCCGCGGAGGCCCCGGCTTGTTTCTTCTCAGGATTACGCTCCGGGCGGAGGCCGGGGAAGAAACGGCGGCCCGGCAGCGGGTGACCCAGGCCCCAGGGTCCTTCGCGGGGGCCGGGTCTGCGGCGGAAACACGGCGCCGGGAAGGGGCGACGGTGTTCTTTTTAAGCAGCAGAACAGATCCTTCACCCTGGCGTTTGCCTTGCGGCGGCAAACGCTTTTCA